>JAZLHN010000034.1:0-3097 GCA_045616815.1 Acutalibacteraceae bacterium | reverse complement strand
AAAAAGCGGGGACCTTTTCCGGTCCCCGCCGCACGTCAATTCCGATTTTCCGTTTTAGTACGTTCAAGAAGACCGAACACGTTCGTGAAGTTGAGCAAAAACAGCATAATCTGCAGCAGCGCGTAGCTGACGATCTCGTGCACGCCGCTCTTGCCGATGATGAGAAGCCAGCCGACAAAAACAAGCACGATGAAGATCACGCAGAAAAACACCGCGAGATACCGTTTGTTCTTTTTCGCGTTCAGCAATCCGAAAAAGCCGATGCACACGGCGAGTCCGGCCACGTACAATCCCGTTACGACCCAATGGGCGATACGCTTCGGATTCCAGCTGTCCACCGGATGCCCGAGCGTGGCGGCGATGCCGCAGGCGGCCAGGAACGAGACGACCGAAAGGACTTTCAGCAGTTTATTGTCATACCCGTAACGTTTGTACATATAGTTGATATTCAGAACGTTCGCGCCGCCGCAGAGAAAGACCCAGCCCCAGAAGAAAGGCTTGTGCGCCGCACAGAGAATGGAGAGCGTTCCGAGCGGATCCCACGGATCGTTTCCCCAGCAATACGGCAGTACGATACCGTATACGAAAGCGGCGATGAGCCAGATAAGGCATACCTTTTTGTTGATCGATTTATTCTTTATCATACATATCGTTCCATTCTGTCGGAAATACTATAACACTATACCTCTTCGTCGGTTATTTTTCAATATGCAAATTCCAACAATTCTGTAAAAATACGTACGGGAATACGCTTTGTGTCGATATTGACAATCCCCCGGACGAAAATTATAATAAAAAAGGACTTTTTTTGAAAAGGGGAAAACGACATGATCATCAGCGCGAAAAAAGAATATATTTTCGATATCGACGGCGTGACGCCCGCTTGCCACGCCTCCACCGTACTCCCGCTCTCCGACGGCAGAGTGCTCGCCGCGTGGTTCGGCGGTAAAAAGGAAAAAGACGACGACGTGGAGATCTATCTTGCCGAACGAAGCGAAAACGGCGAATGGAGCACGCCCCGCATCGTGAGCGAAAACGACAGCATCCCGCACTGGAATCCCGTGCTTTATGAAAGAGAAAACGGCGAGATCGTCCTGTATTACAAATACGGCAAGGAGATCCCCGACTGGATCACGAAATACATCGTGAGCGCCGACGGCGGCAGAACGTGGAGCGCGCCGAAGGAACTCGTGCCCGGCGATACGACCGGCGGCAGAGGCCCCGTGAAGGACAAGTGCGTAAAGCTTTCCGGCGGCGTTCTGCTCGCGCCCGCCTCCACCGAAAAGGGGTTCGCGAGGTGCTTCATCGAGCGCTCGGAGGACGACGGCCTCACCTGGGAGCGCACCGACTTTTTCGAGACGCCGAAATACAGAGGCGCGCGCGTATGGCTCATCCAGCCCACGATCTGGGAGGATGAAAAGGGCGTGCACTGCTTCATGCGTTCGGACAAGGGTGCGATCTATCGCGCCGATTCCGACGACGCGGGAAAAACGTGGAGCAAGCCGAAGAGGACTTCTCTGCCGAACAACAACAGCGGCATCGACTGCGATAAAGACGAAAACGGCAGGCTGTGGCTCGTGTACAATCCCGTGAACGTGAACTGGGGCGTAAGACATCCGCTCGACATCGCCGTATCGACCGACAACGGAAAGCATTTTTCCACCGTGCTCGTACCCGAACCCGGAAACGGCGAATTTTCCTACCCCGCGATCGTGTGCAGAGGAAACAAAGTGCATATCACCTACACGCACAAGAGAAAGCGCATCGTCTACTGGGAGATCGTCACCGAATAAAACCCGAATAAATTTAAGAAAACCTTTCGTTTCTTTTTTCTGTCTTATGTGGTAGAATGGAGAGGAAAAAGGAGGAGAAAAACGCATGAAAGATATGGCGAACCGGAAAACGAGCATGGACGTGCTGCGGATCGTTGCCTGCTACCTCGTCTGCTCGGTGCATTTTTTCCTGAACACGACCTATTATTCCTATAACATAGATACGCCGAAGATGTATTTCTACACCGTCATCCGCACGGGCTGTATGGTGTGCGTGCCGCTCTTCCTCGTGTTGAGCGGCTATCTGATGAACGGCAAAAAAGCGAGCCTCCGATATTACTGGGGACTGGAAAAGACCCTGCTCACCTATCTGCTGGCAAGTGTGGCTTGTATGCTGTACAAAAAATACGTCATCCACTGGACGGTACACGCCAACGATATACTGAGCTTCAGCGGCGCGCCGTACTCGTGGTACGTGGAGATGTACATCGGGCTTTTCCTGCTCATCCCGTTCCTCAATCTGATATGGCAGGGACTCACGACGAAGAAGCAAAAACAGGGGCTTATGATCAGTATGCTGATCCTGACTGCCATCCCCTCGGTGATCAATATTTTCAACTTTGATTCCGTCGAATGGTGGAGCCTGCCCGCCTCGAACGCGAACTACGTGAAGATCATGCCCTCGTGGTGGACGGCGTTTTACCCCGTGACCTATTATTTCACGGGCGCGTATCTGAAAGAATTCCCCACGAAGTTCAAAAAACCCGAGCTGTTGTTTTTCACCGTTTTTTCGGTGGCGGCGTTCGGTATGTTCAACGTTTACCGCAGCTACGGCACGAACCTCGTATGGGGCTTATGGCAGGGCTGGGGCGCGCTTCCGGTGCTCATCCCCACCGTGCTCGTGTTCCGCTTCATCGAGGCCTTCGATATGAACAGGCTGCCCAACGGTATCCGCTGGCTCTTAGCCAAAATATCCGATCTTTGCCTCGGCACGTATCTTCTCTCGTGGATCCCCGACAACAATATCTACAAATGGTTCAATGCGGCCGTACCCGCCGTGCCGGATAAGATGAAATATTTCTTTGTGATCCCTCTGCTCACGTTCTCGATCGCTTCCGTTTTCTCGCTCGTGATCTATCTCCTGAGCATGCTGATCCATAAGATCCTCCCGATCGCAAAATGGATAGACAAAAGGGAAAAAGCCAAATCGGAATTAAAATAAATGTAAAAAAAATCGAAAAACATAAAAAAAGGGAGAGTAAAAAAAACGAAAGTTTTTTTTACACCCCCTTTTGAGGGGATAGGAAAAAAAGATGAAGAACGGA
>JAZLHN010000033.1:0-34445 GCA_045616815.1 Acutalibacteraceae bacterium | reverse complement strand
GGGAGAGCAGGGATACGCTGCCGAAATATTCGCCCGAAACAGGCACGGTGAATAAAAGAACGCAAAGAGACAGAACGATCGTGTTCCTGCCCGAAAACAGCATACGGCGGAAAACAAAGCGTTTGCCTTTCCGAACGTTTTCCGCGCGCCGTTCTAAATACGGATACAAAAGGAGGATGGCGGCGGTGGCGTTGAAGGAGAGAAGAAAAGAAACGTCGAGCGCTGTGAGCGGATCCCCGAGCAGAAGCAGAATCGCCGAAAGCCCGAGAGAATTCACCGGATCGGCGGGACGGCGGAAGCAGTAGCCCGCAAAGACGGTGAGCAGCATGATCCCGGAACGCATGACGGACGGCGAAAAGCCCGTGAGAGCCATATAAAACAGTACGAAAAGCCCCGCTGCGATATTCGGGAGTATTTTCGTACGCGAACGCTTTCGTAGGATCAGGAAAATGATACCCGACCATAAGGAGAGATGCATTCCCGAAACGGCGAAAATGTGCGACGCGCCGCTGATACTCAGATTTGTTCTGAATTCATCGCTCATCGAGGATTTGTCGCCGAGCAGAAGCGCTTTCACGATGGCGGCGTCCGGTTCCTGCATTTCCGGCGTGATCCGGGAAGCGAGTTCGTTCTGCGCGAGCTTCGCGTAATAAACGAAGGTGTGTTTCCCTTCGGATACGATCTCCGGTGTCCCGTAAGCTTTGCCGGAAAGGGAAACGGTAAAATCGTTTTCGGCAAGCGAATCGGCGCGATCCGAAAAAATATAGACGTTCGTTTTTATAGTGTCGCCGAAGCCGCAGGAAAAAGACGACGGAAAGATAACGCGCAGTTCCGTGTTCGTTTTCCTGCCGTTTATTACGCAGTTCCTCAGCACGGCGGAGGAGTAAGCGGCGGTATACGGCTCGCAGAAACGGTCGGAAACGCCTTCAACGTGAACGGCTTTTCCGCACAGTACGCCGACCGGGGCGAACAGGCAATCATTTACAAAAGAAACGAGCAGCATGGCGGCCGCGCAGGTACAGGCAAAACAGGTGAATATTTCCGCGGCACGCTCACGTTTCTTCAGGAAGAAAACGATGCATGCCGCCGCGCATAACGCGAGGATCGCCGTCCCGCAGCGCGGGGACGTGAGAAAAAACAATGCCGAAAACGCAAGCAAGCTTATCCCTGCCGCCGCAAGGGGACGATTCATATTCCATCACGCTTTCAGTCCGACAGGAGCCGGATGATACCGCTTATCTCATCTGCCGGATATATATTTGCGAGAACGTGTGCGTCGGTGCCGAAAAGGAAACAGGCGCCGACTTCTTTTCCTATGTGCCAGTATTTTCGTACGAGCTCCGGCGCTTGCCGGCAGGACACCGCGTTGATCTCCCACGCGACGCAGTGTTCTTTGCCGAGTGCGAGCATGTCCCCGAGCTCGTTTTCCGTCCAGAGCCCCGCGATATCGCCTAAACGGAAGCCTTTGGTTTCGCCGAATTCCCTTACGATGTAGTAGTCGTTGAACGGATGCGCCATGCAGTCGGCTTTTCCGCTTTTTATCACGGCGTTCATCACTTTTTTGCAGTGCTCTTTATAGCCGAACGGGGAGTCGTCTTCGGGTTGTTCCCAACCGAACATGTGATAATGATTGTGTGCGTAAAGAGAGTAGCCGGGTAATTTTTCCGAATCCCGGAGCGTGTATTTGTCCTCTCCGTATGCGGAAAGCTCCGCGCCGAGTAGTACGCTGACCGTATGGGGAGACGCATTGAGCGTTTCTCTGAGCAAAGGAAGATTTCTTTTTAGCTTCCACGTTTCGCCCGGATGGATATGGTCGGTGAGGGCGATCTCCCGCAGTCCCGCTTTTTCGGCGGCGGCGATGATGTTTTGCAGCGTCATTTCCGCTTTCCCGCAGCGCGATAATGAGGTGTGGATATGATAATTGGAGCGCGTGAGCTCTTTTATATCGTAAACGGGCTCATGAAGGTACATTGCCGTTTTCCTCCTTTGACGCCGAAAGCGCCGTGATCGCCTCTTCGAGCGCGGCCAAAGAGGATTGGCCGTTTTTCAGTCTTACGGAGTAATACGGCTTCGACGAGGCGTTCGCCATCACTCTGCCTTTGAGCACGGCAAGCTTTGTTAATACGCTCTTGTCGATCGCGTCCACGAAGAGCAGGATGGCGTTCCCGCGCTGAGTGATCTCGTATATGCCGTTGTCGGCGGCGATGTTTTTGAGCAATGCTACCCGGATGAGTCCCATCACGGCGGAGGAAGGTTCTCCGAAACGGTCGATGAGCTCGTCGATCACGTCGGAGGCATCGTCGTCGTTGTGGATGTTCGCGATGCGCTTGTACATGGCGATGCGCTGCGGATAGCTTTCGATATATTTATCGGGGATGTGCGCGTCGATATGGATGTCCACAAGGCAGTCCCGGCGCGGCGTGTAGCTTTTTTCGCCGCTTTTGAGCTCTGCCACCGCCTCGGTGAGAAGCTGTAAATACATATCGTAGCCCACGGCCTCCATGTGCCCATGCTGCTGCGCGCCGAGCATATTGCCCGCGCCGCGGATCTCGAGGTCGCGCATGGCGATCTTGAAGCCGGAGCCGAACTGCGTGAATTCACGGATCGTGGAAAGACGTTTTTCCGCTATCTCGCTCACCGCTTTGCCCTTGGTGAAGGTGAAATAGGCGCTCGCGCGGCGGGAGGAACGCCCCACGCGTCCGCGGAGCTGATGCAGCTGGGCAAGACCCATGTGGTCGGCGTTTTCGATGATGAGCGTGTTGGCGTTCGGTACGTCCACACCGGTCTCTATGATCGTGGTGCACACGAGGATGTCCGTGTCGCCCTCCACGAGTGATTTCCAGACGTTCGAGAGCTCTTCTTCGCTCATTTTGCCGTGTCCGACGGCGATATTCGCGTCCGGGAAAAGCTCCTTGAGCTGTAAAGCGGTGCGTTCGATATCGTCGATCTTATTGTGCAGGTAATATACCTGTCCGCCGCGGCGCAGTTCTTTGGCGATCGCCTGCGAGAGGATGCCCATGTCGTGCTCGATCACGTAAGTCTGCACGGGATAGCGATCCATCGGCGCCTCTTCGAGCATCGAAAGATCTCTTATGCCCATCATCGCGAAGTTGAGCGTGCGGGGAATGGGGGTCGCCGAGAGCGTGAGCACGTCCACCCCCGGGAATTTTTCTTTCAGCTTTTCCTTCTGCGCCACGCCGAAGCGCTGTTCCTCGTCCACGATGAGCAGACCGAGGTCTTTGAACTGCACGTCCTTGGAAATAAGGCTGTGCGTTCCGGCGATGATGTCGATAGAACCTTCCTTCAGGCGTTTTTTGATTTCTTTCTGCTGTTTCGGTGTGCGGAAGCGGCTCAGCATTTCCGCCTCCACGGGGAAGCCGTCGAAGCGGTGCGCGATCGTGCGGTAATGCTGCAGAGCGAGGATCGTGGTGGGCACGAGGATCGCTGCCTGCTTGCCGTCGCAGATACATTTGAACGCGGCTCTGAGGGCGACCTCGGTCTTGCCGAAGCCTACGTCGCCGCAGAGGATCCTGTCCATGGGACAGTTTTTCTCCATATCTTCCTTGATCTCGTCGATGCACCGGAGCTGATCGGAGGTCTCCTCGAATTCAAAGCGGCGCTCGAAATCGTTCTGCATATCGATATCGGGAGAGAAGGCGTACCCCGGAGAGCACTGCCGCTCGGCGTATACCTTGATGAGCTGTTCGGCGATGTCCTTGACCGCGCCGCGCACTCTCGTTTTCGTATTCTCCCAGTCGGAGGAGCCGAGACGGTTGAGTTTTACGGTGCGTTTGGAGTCGTCCTCGTGCGGGCCGATGTATTTCGATACGAGCTCCAGCTTCGTCACGGGAACGAACAGCACGTCCCCCTTGGCGTATATGATCTTGAGGTAGTCTTTGGTGACGCCCTCCATGTTCACTTTTTCAATACCGTCGAAGATGCCGATGCCGTTGGTGGCGTGAACGACGTAGTCGCCCTTGCAGAGCTCTTCAAGAGAATTGAAGGCGTTGGCTTCCTTCGTGCGCTGCCTTACTGAACGGCGGGTGGATTTCGCATCTCTGCCGTAGGTCACCGTCATGAATTTCATGCCCGGTATTTCGAGCCCGCCGGTCATCGTGTCGCACAGCACGTTTACGTAGCCCTTCTGCAGGCTCGGCGGCAGTTTCTTGCACAGAAGACACGGGATCTCGTCGCTCACGAGCTCTTCGAGCAGGCCTTCCGCCGCTTTCGGCGTGCCGGCGAAGATCACGGTCGTATAATTGTTGTGGATCGCGTGGGAGATATCCTCCAGCAGGATGCTGTAGGTGCCGTCCCAGCGCGAGAGCTGATTGACGTTGAAATTGACGAGCGATTTCACGGGCGTATCGAAGCTGCCGCGCGCGAAATTGTCGAGATACACGGTGTTCCGGAGCGTATATTCGTCCGTGAGCTGTGAAAATCCGAGCGCGTAGGTGTCGAGCCCTTTGCAGAGCACGCCGTCGAGGAAAAGCTCCCGGAGCTCTTCGCCGAGCTGCTTTTCGCAGGAAAGCGCGCGCTCCTTGATGCCGCCGCTCTCGCACAGGAAAAGAAAGCCGTCGGAAAAATAATCGAATACCGTCGTTACGCCGCCGTAGGCGAGAGGAAAGTATTTATCACAGCTCGCGGGCTTGATGCCGTTTTTCAGAAGCTCGGCGTCCTTTTGCAGCGCATCGCGCACTTTGGCGGTGTTTTTGCCTCTTACGCTTTTTCCGAGTTCGTCTAATTTTTCGGCAAATACTCCGAAATCACCGAAAAGGATCTCCGAGCAGGGCGAAACGGACGCTTCTTCCAAAGCGTCTTCGCGCCGCTGCGAAAGCGTATCGAAGACCGACATGGTGTCGATCTCGTCGCCGAAAAATTCGATCCTGACCGGCTCGGAGGCGTTGGTCGGGAAAATATCGAGGATGCCGCCGCGCTGTGAAAACTGTCCGGGACCCTCCACCAATTCGGAGAAGGTGTAGCCGGAGGCGATGAGCAGACGTTTTGCTTCATCCGTGTCGATCTGCTGACCGGGGCGCAGGGTGAAGATGCGGTCTTTCAGCACGTCGGGCGGGATCGTTCTCTGCATCGCGCCCTCGGCGGAACAGATGAGAATATCCGTATCGCCCGAAAGCACCTTGGAGAGCGCGCCGATGCGGCGCTGCTCGTATTCGGCGGATTCGCTGCTGGCTTCCTGAAAATTGAAGTCCCTCGCGGGGAAAACGTCGGCGCGTGAGCCGAGCACCGTCAGGTCGGAGCAGAGCTTCACGGCGGAGGCTTCATCCGGCGTCAGCACGAGCGCGCGTTTATCCGTGTCGGCGCAGAGGGAGTGTATGACAAAGGCCTTGGAGGCGGGAGGAAGCCCGAGCACGCCAAAGGGAAAAAGCCCCTTTTCGGAGCTTTGTTTTATATCCGTATATTCGGGACTTCCCGCAAAGATCTGAGAAAAACAAGACATAAATTCAACCGTTATATTTGCTCATGGCGCCGTCCACGTCACCGTTCAGCACGTAAGCCACCGCTTCGGCGGCTCTGCCCATGGTGTCTTTGAGCGTTGCGAGCTCTTCTTTTGAAAATTTACCGAGAACGTGATCCTTTAAGTCCATATCCGGATCCTTACGTTCTCCCACGCCGATCTTCAGCCGCGGAAAATTGTCCGAACCGAGCTGCGCGATGATGCTTTTGATACCGTTGTGACCGCCCGCGGAGCCTTTGCGGCGGATGCGGAGCGTACCCATCGGCAGGGAAATGTCGTCGTAAATGACGATCACTTTTTCGGGCGGGATCTTATAGAAGTCCGCCGCTTCCTTGATCGCGTCGCCGGAGCTGTTCATATACGTCTGCGGACGCATCACGAGACAGGGATGCCCCTCGATGAGCGCCGTGGCGGTGAGCGCGCGGTATTTGAGACGGTCGGTCTTGATACCGTATTTATTGCATATTATATCGAGACACAGAAAACCCGCGTTGTGGCGGGAATATTCGTATTCTTTGCCGGGATTTCCGAGCCCCGCGATGATGAATTCCGGCTTGCCGACGCTCACGGAAAGGGAAGCCGTTCTTTTTTTGAAAAATGCCATGGTATGTTCCTTTGTATCAGTATTTCTTTTCCCGGTAGGGTTTTTTCTCCGCTACCCAGTTTTCCTTGTTCGTCTGGCGTTCACGCGCGATCGAAAGCGCGTCCTCGGGCACGTCGTCGGTGATGGTGGAGCCCGCCGCGGTGTAGGCTCTGTCGCCGATCGTTACGGGCGCGATGAGATTGGTATTGCAGCCGATGAAGGCGTCGTTGCCGATGACGCAGCGATTTTTGGTCTTTCCGTTGAAATTGACGGTCACAACGCCGCAGCCGAAATTGACGCCCGTGCCCACGTCGGAGTCGCCCACGTAGGTGAGATGCGAAACGGAGGTGTGCGCGCCCACGGTTGAATTTTTGACCTCCACGAAATTGCCGCAGTGAACGGCTTCCCCGATGTGCGCGTCGGGACGCAGATGCACGAACGGTCCGAGGTTCGCGTCGTTCGCCACCGTCGCTTCTTCCGCCTGAACGCTGTTCAGTACGCAGTTGTCGCCTACCGTGGTTTTATACAGCACCGTATTCGGGCCGATGGTGCAGTTCGCGCCGATCTTACACCCCTCTTTGATGATGGTGCCGGGCAGGATCACCGTGTCGGCGCCGATCTGCGCCTCGTCGTCGATCATCACGCCGTCGGTGCAGGGGATGGAAACGCCGTTCAGCATGAGATTTTTCAGCACCTTCATCCGCAGCATCTCGTTCAGTTCGTAGAGCTGCCAGCGGGAGTTCGCGCCGAGCACCGCGTCGGCGTTCGAGGCGGCGTAAGCGCCCACCTTTCTCCCTTCGGAAAGGGCGATCGCCACGGTGTCGGTGAGATAATATTCGCCTTTGGAATTGTTGTTGTCGAGCTTTGTGAGCAGAAGGGCGAGCGTGTCCGCGTCGAACCACATGGCGCCGGAGTTGATCTCGTTTATTTTCTTTATTTCCGCGTCTGCAGAGGCTTCCTCCACGATGGCGGTGAAATCGCCGGAGGCATTACGCACGATCCTGCCGTAGCCGAACGGATCGTCGATCTTAGCGGAAATAACGGTCTGGATGAAACCGTTTTCCGTATGGTAGGCGAGCGCCCCCGCGATCGTTTCCGGGTCGATGAACGGCGCGTCGCCGTTGAGGATGAGGACGTTGCCGCCCGTGTGTGCTTTGATGAAATCGGTCGCCTGCATCACGGCGTGTCCCGTGCCGAGACGTTCGGTCTGCTTCACCGTTTCGGCTCTGCCCGCCAAGTGCGCTTCAAGGAGCTCTGATTTATATCCCGTAACGACGCAGATATCCTCCACGCCCGCTTTTTGCGCCGCGGCGTACACTCTGTCGATCATGGGGCGGAAAAGAAGCTCCGCCATGACCTTCGGCTTGGAAGATCTCATTCTGGTCCCTTCGCCTCCGGCGAGGATGACCGCACAATTTTTATTCATAAAATACCATTCTCCGTTTCTGAATATATTTATTATATAATATCATATATGAAAGAGAATGTGCAAGTGAAAAAATAAATTCCATCCGCAAATTGATACAAAAATCCGAGGAATTTTTTGTCATAATCATCGAAAAACGATAGAGCGGCAGGGAAACTTTGTGTTTATTATTGACAGACGCAAAGCGAATTTATATAATGATAATCGTAGAATTGTAGCAGTATACCCATATCCTTTTGCAAGGTATACGAACGCTTACTCTAACTGCAGAAAAAGGAGGAATTATTTTGAAAAATAATTCATCAAAGTTTGTTAAAACAACGGCAAAGATCTTTGTTGCTTTGCTCGCCGTTTGCATGGTGCTTACGGCTTTGCCGCTGTTGTCCCCCGCGGCTCTGCCCACAGCAAAGGCGGACGCCGTGACGTATCAGGTACCCTCCGGTGCGACGACTGCGACCATCAATACGCAGCTGAATTCCTATGCGGCGGGTACGGAAGTAAACGTATTGCTGCAGAGCGACGTTGACTTTACCTCCCAAGCGCCCGATACGAACGATGAGACCTTCGGTATCATCATTCCCGCGGGTATTACCGTCAATCTTTACATGAACGGTAAAACGATCAAATATGAAAGACACAGCTCCGACGAGGGTGCCGATTGGCAGCAGAAGGGTATCTTCGCCATCGTCAACAACGGTGACCTGAATATTTATTCCGGTAACCCCTCCCGTCCCGACCTTGCCTCCGGCAACGCGACGATCAGCGTCGTCAACCAGCGTACCGGCATGAGCATCAGTGATGACGAGAGGGCATACAGCCGTGTGGATGCTGTTGTCAACGGCGGAAACCTTACCGTGAACAAAGCGGTCAAGATCCAGGTCACCAACTATCTCGGCTATAAAGACCAGTCGGCGGAACGCGGTGCCACCACCGTCGCCACCACCGGTATTTACAATACGAGCAACACCGCTACCTGTAAAGTGAATGCCGCCACCATCGACGTGCTCGCGCAGGCGTACGCCATCACCGAAAGAACGTCCGACAGTGTGGATCACGGTCGTTCCTTCGCCTACGGCATCTACGGCGGTCAGGTCGATGTTTCCGGCGCTTCCGTTCTCCATACCAACGCCTACGCTCGTATGGCTTGCTCCGATTCCGGTATTTCAAACAAACAGAACGGCTGCCTGATCACCGTGGCTTACGATGTTTGTACCTCCGGCGAGATCAATATCACCGGCGGTGAATTTACCTATGAAACGTCCCATGCCTGCAATCAGGCTGTTACCGATAAAGGTTCGTCCTGGAGCTATGAGGGTGCCGTATGCTACAGCGGTGCCGCTCCCATGATCGCCGACGGTACTTTTACTCCTCCTATCACCACGACCGGCGTCAGAGGCAGCAACAAGACCTATAATGAAGCGGTCGTTACCAAGATGTCGGTGCTTCCGTATTCCGGTTACGCTCTGTTCCACAGCGATTCCACGCCCGGTACCTCCTACAACGGCATCTGGGATACCTACAATGAACCTTCCAAGCCCACCGGTACTGTGCAGGCAGGCCAGTACGTTGACGAAGCGGGCAACACCTATAACTGTACACTCGATACTACCGATGATGCGACGCATCCTTCGGCCATCGTCCGCGGCGCTCTCGACGGCAAATACAGAGTTCATATCGTTTACAGATACTGGACGACCAGTGCCAAGAGTGCCATCTGCACCGACGTGGTAGGTGCGGACGGCAACGTCGGCTATTCTTATCAGCCGACCGGTGACGGTACCAATATCGTAAGCAGTGTTATCGGTCTCAACGGCCTTTCCGACAGCAAGCTCATAAAGGACAAGGACGCCGCTCTTTCCTATAAGAACGGCGGCGCCTCCAAGAACGACTACTACTGGAAGCAGTTCAATATAACTTATACAACTACTTCGGCGTGGTTCTCGGACTATAACGTGACCTCCACCTCCAACAGAGGTACCGTATTCAAGAGCTTTGTCGATACCACCAACAATTCCGTGGGTGCCGGTACGGCTGCTCCGATCTATATTTTTGCCGACTATTATAAGGTCGAACCCACGGGCATCACCGCCTCCGCCGGCACCAACGGCACGGCGACCGTGACTTACACCGGTGATGCTGTCAAGGCTTCCGACTGCGGTCTTACGATCAAGGACAGCATTTCGCAGGCGGACTACACATCTGAATACAATATCGACTTTACGAACAGCGGTCTTGTCCCCGTTTCCTATAGCTGGTCGGGTACCAACGAAGCGGGCAAATCCGAAAGCGGCACCGGCGCTCTTCCCACCAATGCGGGTACCTACACCGTGACGCTGAACATCGCCGACGATACGACGTTTGATCCCAACGACTGCTCTCCCGCGCTTCATAAAAACAGAAGGGCTTGTGAATATACCTTCACGCTGATCATTGAGCAGGCGTCGGCAAAACGCGGCAATCTTGAAGAAAATGTAACACTCACCTACGGTGAAAAGCTTTCCGATAAACTTGTGCTCGGTATCGGCACAAAGTATAAAGCGAAGGGCGTAAAGAATGAAGAACTGACCGGTGCATTCAGCTTTACCAACTTTGCAGACGGCGCCGCTTATAAGAACGTTGGTTCTTCCACTGTTTCCGTAACGTGGACGCCCAACTACGATTCAACGACAACAGCAAAGAACTACAAGGCGACTACGTTTATCGTAAATTACACAGTTGATCCCGCCGCTCTCGTTATTTCTCCCAATGAAGCCTCCGTTGCGTACGGTGACGCTAATGTTCCGTTCAGCATTACCGTTTCGGGACTTGTCGGCAACGACGATACCGCAGAGGTGAAGAATGCCATTGCGGCTTCCATCAACTACACGATCGATGTGAACGGCAGCTACGTTGCATATTCTCCCGATACCGTTGGTGCGGGCGAGTATAATATACGCGCAAGAGTCAACACTGCTGCGGTACCCTCTGTACTTTCCAATTACAGGTATTCCTATGCCGATACCACCGAGGGCTATGACGTGAACAAGCTCACGGTTACCAAGCGTGCGCTTACCGTAAAGGCTTCAGCTGTTTCCCGTGAATACGCTCCCGATAATTATTCGGTAAACGTAACCTATACTATCACTGCCGGAAAATACGGTGTGGATGACGTGAGAATTGCCGCCGGTACCGGTGCTCTTTCCAATAATAACGCAGGTACCAGAGAAGTCAGCGGCGTGACAAAACAGAGTGCGCTCGGACTTATGACCGGCGGTGCCGCCGCAAACTACACGATAACCGACCTTACTTACGATACCGGTGCTTCGCTTATGGCGGAGATCACCAAGGCGGTACCCGCTGTAACTGCTCCTTCCGTTGCAGACGTATTCTACCGCAGAACGGCAACTCTTGCCGATATCTCCATCAATACCGGCTCCACTTCCGTGCCCGGCACATGGACGTGGGCAGATCCTTCGATCAATCCCACGGTGGCGGTTTCCACCTACACCGCGAAGTTCGTCCCCACCGATAGTGTGAACTACGACGTAAAGACGGTGGACGTTGCTCTTACCGTGAAACCCACCCCCGTTTCCGTTTCCTACATCGGTACCGTTGAATACGGCGATCCCGTACCGAACATTACGGCGTATACCTATACTTCCACGCAGGATCCCGATTTCGATATCTCTTATGTTACCACGAGCGGTAATATCACTCCCTCTACCGAATACGTTCAGGGATCGGCCGTGAACGCTGCCGGTTACAACGTGACCATTTCCGCTCCCAATTATAAAGATACGACAGGTAACTACACCTTTACCGTAACCAACGGTAAGATCATCGTTACTCCCAGAAACATTGAATTCACCGTGGAGAACGCGAGCATCGTTTACGGTGATAACTTCACCGCCTCCGCTTCCACCGTGACTCTTTCGTACGACGAAAGCCGTCTTGTGGGAAGCGATGTGCTTACCAACATCACCGCCGACGGCAGCGAGCCCGTATTCTCCTATACGACCTCCTACCGTTATCAGGACAACTACAGCGTTGGCACGTATGAGATCAGGGCGACTCCCTCTTTCAACGTTTCTCCGAACTACACCGTAAGCGTTAAAAACGGTACGCTCACCGTTACCAAGGCTCCTCTTACCATTAAGGCCAAAAATATCACGCTTGCTTACAACAGCACCGTTCCTGCGGATCTCGCCACCTCTTACACCTTCGTCGGTGCTAAGAGAAACGAAGGCCTTTCCGCCATCGTTACCACCGGCACGATCACCGTGGACACAAACTATGAAAAGGGAAGCCCCGTGAACGCAGAAGGTTATCCTCTTACTGTCAACGTTTCCGAAGCGACCTTTAAGAACTATTCTGTGACCGTTGAAAACGGCAAGATCACCGTTATCAAAGCTACTCCCGAAATTACCTCCTATGGCTCCGCTGCCATCACTTACGGTCAGTCGCTTGCCGACGCCGTATTCACCGGTGCTGCTGTAACGGATGATGTACCCGGTACCTTCGTTTACGGTTCCGCTTCCACCGTTCCCGCATTCAGCTCCGATCCTTACACCATCTATCCCGCTACCTTTGTTCCCGCTGATACGGCAAACTACAACACCGTTTCCGGTCTGTACATTCCGCTTACCGTAAATAAGATGTCCATCAGCGGCGCTCTTGCCGTGACCGGTATCCCCATGAAGGGCGAGACCCTTACCGTTGACGTCAGCGGTCTTGATCCCGATACGGAAGGTGTTTACACCTATGCATGGATCATTGACGGCGTTACCGTCGGCACCGGCACTACCTTTGTACTGAGCGATGCTTATGTCGACAAGATCATCACCGTGGAAGCTACTGCGCAGGGCTATTATGAGGGTACCGCGCAGTATATTACCACCAAGATCGCTCCCGAACTTACGAGCGTTGCAGAGATCCTCAATGCGGATAACTTCAATATTACCGGACTGGATGCCTTTGGTGTGAACAAATCGGTCGTTTACGATGCGAAGGAGCATTCCGTCAACGTTACTCTGAAGGATGAGAAGTTCAGCGCCGTTGTTGTCGGTAACGTTACCGTTAAGTACAACGGCAGCACTCAGATCCCGAAGAATGCGGGCAGGTATAACGTCACCGTTGACGTTGCGACTCCCGATCTTGACAGAGTCAACGAAGCGGGTGTAACCACCTATTCTCCCGCCTCCAACCTTTCGATCGGTGTTCTTGAAATCACCAAGGCTCCCTACACCGCGACCGTTACGATCGGTGACAAAGTTTACGACGGCTTTAACGCGGCTGTTGTTGAAAACGTAGAAGAGGACGGCGTGCTCACCCTTACCGGCGGCGAAAAAGATGACGTTAAGTTCGATAAGGATAACGCTGTATTCACCTTTGCGGATGCCAACGTAGGCAGCGACAAGTCCGTTGTGATCGGTACGACCGCTCTGATCGGTACTTCCGCTTCCAACTACAATCTCAATGTTGTGCTTGCCAACGACGGCAAAGCCGATATCACTCCCAGAACTCTCAAGGTTAGGGTCGAACCCATCGCAAGAGAATATCAGGAGAATTATTATGACGTAGACCTCAGCTTCGTTGTGGATACCTCTACGATCGCTCCCGCCGATACAAGTTCAAGCGTATATGTAAACGAAGCGCTTGCCACCGGTAAGGTGGATGATTTCCATGCGGGTACGAGAAGAGTTACCGTTTCCGGAGCGCAGCTTGCCGGTATGAAGGCGGGTAACTACGTACTTGAGATCACCAACAATTCTAATGCGGAAGTAGTGATCGAAAAGGCTGTTCCTTCCTACCCCATCCCCAACACCGGCATTCTCTATTACGATTCCGGACGTACGCTTTCCAACGTTTCCCTCGGCGACAGCCGTTGGACCTGGGACAGTAGCGTTGCGAACGTGATCCCCGCTGCGGGTACCTATACCTACAACGCGGTTTATACTCCCGACGACACGGCAAACTATGCAACGGTTGATTATGCGGTATCTGTCAACGTGAAAAAAGCTCCCGTTACCGTTAAATCCGCAAGCTTCAACGTTATTTACGGTGAAGAAGAACCCACGTATTACTACACCGTTTCCGGCCTTACCGGCACCGATACCAAGAATGATCTCGGTGGTTATGTGATCCAGAATTGCTCCTATGCTCCCGGTTCGGACGTAGGCACCTACAGCGTAGTGCTTACGGGAGGATTCACAAGTGAAAACTATACCTTCAATTACGTTCCCGGTACCGTTACCGTAGGTCAGAGACCCGTTTACGTAACGGCAGAGGCAGTTGCCCGCGAATATGAAGCGAACAACGTCAATATGACGGTCACCTTCTCGGCTCTCTCCAATATCTACGCTTCGGATGCTTCCAACGTATATCTTGCACAGAGCAGCGTTACCGGTACGGTCGCTAACGATACAGCCGGTACGAAGGCGGTAAACTATGAGCTTCCCGCTCTTGCCGGTTCCGAGGCGACAAACTATAAGCTTTCCGTTCTCAATCCCGATCTTAAGGGTGAGATCCTCAAGGCGCACCTTCCCGGTATCGTTCTTCCCACCAGCGGTACGGTCATCTACGGCCAGAGACTTTCCTCCACTGTATTCACCTCTTCCTACAGCGGTACCGAATACGGCACCTTCTCCATGGTCGATCCGATGACGACGCCCGCGGCTGTCGGCACCACCAACAACGTATACAAGGTAATGTTTACGCCGAACAATACGCTGAACTATGCCACCGAGACCGCTTATATCACTCTTAACGTCACCATGGCGAAACTTGACGTCCCCATGGCGATCGTAGGTGAGCCGAGAGTTGACAATACTCTCTATATCTCCACCGGCAGTCTTCCCGCAGGCGCAGATTCGTTCGTTATGTACACTTGGTACAGACTCGACAGTGCCGACGCAGACATAAGGACCGGAACCCGTGTTGCGATCGATTCCGATTCCTACAAGATGCAGGAAATCGATGCGGGCAAGTTCATTGTTTGTGTAGCAGAAGCAAGAGCGAATTCGCCTTACGATATTTCCGGCAGAGCCGCAACGAACGCAACGGTCGAAAAGATCAAGCTCGGCTTCTGGCAGAAGATCGTCAACTGGTTCTATCGCGTGATCGCTGCCATCACCCAGCTTTTCGGAAACTTCGGTAAATAAACCGACCGAGCCGGAAAAAGCGAAATAAACTGAATAAGGGGCGCTTTCCGAAGAGGGAAGCGCCCTTTGCACAAAAGGAGAAAAAATATGAAAAAAGCAGCCTTACTGATCCCCGGAGCGCTTGCCGTTCCCGCCGCGGTTTGCTGTGCGCGCGCCGCTATGATAAAGAAAAAACCGTCGGATGCCGCCCCCGCTATCCAATGGACGAAGGAAGAGGAGGACCTCTACGCCTATCGTCTGTCGGAAATGATAAAGGTACCCACGATATCGAAAAAACAGGAAGAGGAATATCCCGAATTCATAAAATTCCAGGCAAAAATGAAGGAGCTTTTCCCCCTTACGTTCAAAACGCTTGAAGATCATAATATCGAAGGCAATATCCTTCTTCGCTGGAAAGGCAAAAAAGAAGGAAACGGAATTCTGCTTATGGGGCATCAGGACGTCGTACCCGTTGACCAGAGCGGTTGGACGCGCGATCCCTTCGGCGGCGATATCGCCGACGGCTGCATCCACGGCAGAGGCGCCATGGACTGCAAGAGCACCATGTGCTGCGAATTCTCGGCGGTCGAGGAGCTGATCGCATCGGGCTTTGTTCCGGAGCATGATATCTGGCTTTTCGCTTCCAGAAACGAAGAGAATTCCGGCGGCGGTTCCGAAGCCGCGGTGGAATGGCTCAAAAAGAACGGCATTCGTCTGAATGCGGTCATGGATGAAGGCGGCGCCGTGGTTGGCGGTATCTTCCCCGGACTCGATCGCGATTGTTCCGCAGTGGGCATCGTGGAAAAGGGATTTTGCAATGTGAAATTCATTGCGAGAAGTGCCGGCGGACATGCTTCTACTCCTCCCAAGAATTCTCCGTTCATCCGTCTTTCCAAGTTCATGCTCGAAGTTGAAAAGACAGCTCCCTTCAAGAAAGAATTTATCACACCTGTGCCCGAGATGTTCAAGAGTGTTGCCCCCTACGTCAATTTCCCGCTCCGTCTCGTACTCAGTAATATGTGGCTGTTCAGCGGCGTCGTTAAGAAAGTGCTTCCCGCCGTATCCGCCGAGGGCGGCGCGTTCATCGCTTCCACCTGCGCGTTTACGATGTCCGGCGGCTCCACGGCAGCCAACGTGCTTCCCGATGAAGCCTACGTGATCGCGAATATCCGTCCGTCCGTTCATCAGAACGCCGCTCAGACCATCGAAGTCCTCCGCAAGATCGCCGCGAAATACGACGTGGAGACCGAGGTGCTTATGGAGCGTGATGCGTCCAACACATCATCGCCTCTCAGCGATGAATTCACCTATCTTACGAAGTGCATAAACGATTGTCTGCCCGATACCATCGCCACGCCTTATCTTATGACGGGCGGTACCGACAGTCGTCAGTTTGAGGCTGTATGCGACAACGTGCTTCGTTTCACTCCCACCCGCCTTACTTCCGAGCAGTTGGCTGCCATGCATGCGGCGAACGAAAATATCGGTATCAAAGCCATGGCGGAGGGCGTAAAATTCTATCGCTATTATATCGAACACAGATCATAACGGAGAATGCCCGGAACGGTGAATGCCCTTCCGGGCTTTTTCGTTCCGGAATGTATGTTTTTGCGGAAAACGCTTGTACATATTGAATAAATATGCTAAAATACCTAATATGCAGATATATGATTTGCGGAGGATAATGGTATGACAAGAAGTCAGGCAAGAGAAAACGCTTTTATACTTACGTTTGAACAGCTGTTTAATCCGGAAAATTCTTTCGAGGATATGAAAGCCCTCGCCGAAGAGACGGAGATCTTTGAGATCGACGCTTTCACACAGCTTTTATATGAAAAAACCGAAGAATACCGGGAGAAGGCGGACGAGCTTATCTCCGGCTATTCCCACGGTTGGAAGATCAACCGTCTTTCCAAGGTCGTGGTCGCCATTCTTCGCCTCGCGGTGACGGAGATCATGACGCTGGATGACGTACCGGATTCCGTATCGGCCAACGAAGCGGTCGAGCTTGCCAAAAAATATGCCGCCTCCGAAGACGCCTCGTTTATCAACGGCGTGCTCGGCAGTGTGATAAGAGGCAAGACAAAGGAATGAAAAGCCTCGGTATCGACACGAGTAATTATACGACCTCCGCGGCGCTTTACGACAGCGATTCCGACCATATCACGCAGGAACGGCGTTTGTTGAAGGTCAAGCCCGGAGAATTAGGCTTGCGGCAGGCGGACGCGGTGTTTCAGCACACCATAGCATTGCCTGAGATCATCGGCGCTTTATGTAAAAACGGCGCGCTTACTCCCGATATCATCGGCGTATCCGTTTCTCCCGACGAAAAAGAAGGCTCGTATATGCCGTGCTTCATGACGGGAAAAGGCGCTGCGGATTGTATGGGGAGCGTATTCGGCGTTCCCGTGAAATATTTTTCACATCAGGCGGGGCACATCGCCGCCGCACTGTATTCGGCGGGGAGGCTCGATCTGCTCGAAAGAGAGTTTATCGCCTTTCACGTTTCGGGCGGTACAACGCAGGGCCTTTTTGTGAAACCGGATAAGGAAAAGATCGTTTCCATAGAAAAGGTCGCCGAATCCCTCGATCTGAAAGCGGGGCAGGCGATCGACCGTGTGGGCGTCATGCTCGGCGTGGATTTTCCCGCCGGAGCAAAGCTTGACGAGTTGAGCCGCAAGAGTACGGAAACGTATAAGCCGCATCCGTTCATGCGAAACGGCGAATGCAGCTTATCCGGCCTGCAGAATCAGTGCGAAACGATGCTGAAAAAAGGCGATGCTCCCGAAAATATCGCCAACTACTGTATCACCTATATATGTGAAGCTCTTTCGTTGATGACGGAAAGTCTTCTCGAAAAATATCCCGGACGTCCCGTTGTTTATTCCGGCGGCGTTATGTCCAATTCCATGATACGCGAACGTTTTACCGAAAAATTCGGCGCCGTATTTTCCGCTCCCGGTTTTTCGTCTGATAATGCCTGCGGCACGGCGGTGCTTGCGGCTCTCTGAAAAAGGTCATATTTATGAACGTACCCGTAATATCCGTATCGGAGCTCAACCGATACGTAAAAACCATGTTTGACCGCGAGCTCATGATGCAGTCGATCCTGATATCCGGTGAGATATCGAATTTCTCTCCGCATTACCGCACGGGACATTTATATTTCTCGCTGAAGGACGACGCTTCCTCTTTGAAAGCGGTCATGTTCGCGCGCAGCGCGCAGCGTCTTCGTTTTCAGCCGGAAAACGGCATGAAGGTGCTCGCCATAGGCAGGGTAGGGGTGTTTGAGCGCGACGGCGTTTATCAGCTCTACGTGGACGAGATGCAGCCGGACGGTGCGGGAGCGCTTGCCGTGGCGTTTGAGCAGCTGAAGAACAAGCTTGAAAAGGAAGGTCTTTTCGACGCTTCCCATAAGAAAAAGCTGCCGGCTTTCCCGAAGCGCATCGGCGTTATCACGTCGCCCAACGGCGCGGCGGTGCAGGATATCTTCAATATCCTCGGCCGTCGGTGGCCGCTTGCCGATATCATATTCGAGCCCGTCACGGTG
Source organism: Acutalibacteraceae bacterium (assembly GCA_045616815.1). Classification (GTDB taxonomy): domain Bacteria; phylum Bacillota; class Clostridia; order Oscillospirales; family Acutalibacteraceae; genus RUG806. Next base: position 16,295 of record JAZLHN010000033.1, on the reverse strand, counting down.
CAGGGACCGCGCGCCCCGTCGGAGATCATGGAGGCGCTCGAAGAATTCCAGCGCAAAAACTGCGCCGACGTCATCATTCTCGGCAGAGGCGGCGGCAGTGCCGAAGACCTCTGGTGCTTCAACGACGAGCTGCTGGCCCGTGCCGTTTACAAATGCACGATACCCGTCGTCTCCGGTGTCGGTCACGAAACGGATTTTACGATCTGCGATTTCGTCAGCGACCTTCGGGCTCCCACTCCCTCCGCGGCGGCGGAGCTCGTTACTCCCGATATCATGAAGCTCACCGAAGATACGGGGGAGCTTACCGACCGTTTGTACGTCGGGATAAGCGCCTGTCTGAACGAAAAGCGCGCGCGGCTCGAACAGATCCTGCGGATGCGCAGCTTCACGGATCCGTCGCACTTCCTCGATAAAGAAAAAATCAAGATCACGAATTCCGTTCTGCGGATGAACAATATAATGAATTCCGCCGTCCACCACGACCGTGAGCGGCTGACCGCCGATATCGCGGCGCTTGCGGCGCTCGATCCGCTGCAGGTGCTCCTTCGCGGCTATTCGATGGTGTCGGCGGAAGATAAGCTCGTCGGCTCCGTTTCGGAGCTGAAAAGCGGAGATAAGATCAACGTCGAAATGGCAGACGGCAGCGCTGAGTGTGAGGTGCTGAACGTCGCAAGGAGAAAACGTCATGGCAAAACAAACGTATGAAGAAGCCGTAAAAAGATTGGAAGAGATCGTAAAAGAACTGGAAGCGGGCGGAAAATCCCTCGATGAATCCGTAAAGCTTTTTGAAGAGGGCGCAAAGCTTGCCGATTTCTGCAACAAGGCCCTTAAAACCGCCGAGCAGAAGATCATTTCCCTCTCCGAGGTCGGTGAAGCCGATGAGTAATATTGCTTTATATATAGAGAAAATCGAAAAAAAATTAGAGGAATGCCTTCCTCTGTGTACGGGAGAACTCTCGTTCGTGCCCGGCATGATGGCGTATTCGTTAGAGGGGGGCGGAAAAAGGGTCCGTCCGCTTCTGTGTCTTGAATTTGCTAAGGCGTGCGGCGGCGACCCCGAAAAAGCGCTGCTGTTCGCCTGCGCGGTGGAGTACGTCCACACCTATTCGCTGATCCACCACGATCTTCCCTGCATGGATAACGACGATCTGCGGCGCGGAAAACCGTCTTCGCACGTAAAATTCGGCGAAGCGAACGCTCTTTTAGCGGGCGACGCCCTGCTGACGCACGCATTCGGGATACTCGCAAAGGCCTGTGAAAACGGCGACGTGACGGCGGAAAGTGCGGTCAGAGCCGCGGCGGAACTGTCGCACCTTGCCGGAGCGAACGGTATGATCGGCGGGCAGTACGTCGACCTTGCCTATGAAAACAGAGAGGCAAACGGTGATATCCTTCTCCTGCAGGATTCTTTGAAGACCGCATGTCTTATTGAGAGCGCCTGCGTGCTGGGCTGCCTTGCCGCCGGCGCAGACGCGGAAAAGATCAGTGCCGCGCGTTCCTTTGCCGCGGGACTCGGCCTCGCGTTCCAGATAAAGGACGATATCCTTGAAACGCAGAGCGCGGAGCCTTCGAGCGATGAGATAAACAACAAAGCGACCTACGTGAGCGTTTTCGGGGCGCGGAAAGCAGCGGCGCTCGCCGAAGAATATACCAGGAAAGCCGTAGCTGCGCTGGATATATTCGGGGAAAACGCGGAAGAAATAAAACAGATCGCCGATATGCTGCTCAGACGTGAAAAATAAACGGGGAGAATCAGTCAGACGTGGAATATAAGTATCTGCCGGGGATCCGTTCTCCGCAGGACGTAAAAAAAATACCCGAGAGCGAACTGCCCGTGCTTGCCGATGAAATACGCGACGAGCTTGTTCATACCGTGTCGAAAAACGGCGGACACCTTGCCTCCAATCTCGGTGTGGTGGAGCTTTCCATCGCCCTTCATCGGGTATTCAATTCGCCGCACGATAAGATCGTGTGGGACGTGGGGCATCAGTGCTACGCGCATAAGCTGCTCACCGGACGTTATGAGGATTTTGATTCTCTTCGTACGCCGGGCGGTATTTCCGGTTTTACCCGCCGTGGCGAGAGCGAGCACGATATCATGTCGGGCGGACATTCGAGCGTGGCGCTGTCCTCTGCTTACGGCATAGCAGTCGCCAATAAGCTCAAGAATAAAAAGAATTATACGATCGCCGTGGTCGGCGACGGCGCTTTTACCGGCGGAATGGTGTACGAGGCGCTGAATAACGCCGGACGGGCGGGGAAAGGCACGAAACTCATCGTTATTCTGAACGACAATGAAATGTCCATTTCCCGGAACGTCGGTGCCCTTGCGCGGTATTTCGCCACGATCAAGGCAAATCCGCGGTATTTCCGCCTGAAAGCAAAGACGGAAAACGCGCTCAATCATATCCCGTTCATCGGAAAAAAACTGGCAAAGCTTCTTTTCCGTATAAAAACAAGACTGAAAAACTATATATATAACTCCACGATGTTTGAGGAACTTGGCTTCCGCTACATCGGCCCCATCAACGGACACGACATCCCGCATCTGTGCGACGCGCTCGAAGCGGCGGTCGAGGCGGATTATCCGGTCGTCCTGCACATCAACACCGTCAAGGGCAAGGGGTATGAGCTGGCGGAAAAAGCCCCCGACGAATTCCACGGCGTATCCGCGTTCGATCTCGATTCCGGCGAGCCGGTATTCAGGGAAACGAGCTTCTCGGAGCATTTCGGCTCGTTCATCACGTCGGCCGCCGCCAAAGATAAAAGAATATGCTGTATCACCGCCGCCATGGCGCTTGGTACGGGCCTCAAAGAATTCAGCGAAAAATTCCCCGAGCGTTTCTTTGACGCGGGTATCGCCGAGCAGCACGCCGCCACCTTTGCGGCGGGGCTTTCGCGCGGCGGTATGCTTCCGGTGTTCGCCGTGTATTCCACGTTTTTGCAGCGCTCCTACGACCAGATCATCCACGACTGCGCCATGCAGAAGCTGAAGATCGTTTTCGCGGTGGACAGAGCCGGTTTCGTCGGGCTCGACGGAGAATCCCACCACGGCGTCTTCGATACGGCATTCCTGAATTCCATTCCCGATATCACGGTGATGGCCCCCACCACCTTCGCAGAGCTCAACAACTGTTTCTTCCGTGCGCTTTATCACACCGAAGGCCCCGTGGCCGTAAGATATCCGCGAGGAGTGGAGCCGAAGCTTCCCGAGGATTTCGTCGACAGCTTTTCGGAATATGATATCTACGGCGATACGAACGCGAAGATCGCGCTCGTTACCTACGGCAGATGCTTTGCGTTCGCATGCGAAGCGAAGCGCAGATTACGGGAGCAGGGGATAGAACTGTTCATCGTGAAGCTCAATACCGTAAAGCCCGTGCCGAACGACGCCGTCAGAGCGGTGACGGGATGCGAAAAGGTGTTCTTCTTTGAGGAAGGACAGCGTTTCGGCGGTATCGGCGAGACTTTTGCCGATAAGCTTTATAAATATTCCTATACCGGAGCCTACACGAATACAGCGGTGGAGGGAGAATTCCCGAAGCAGGACAGCGTAAAGGGACTTCTTCATCATTATTTGCTTGACGCCGACGGTATGACGCAGGTGATCAGCGGAAAAGAGAGCCGATAAATGAGCGATAAAATAAGACTGGATCAATATTTAGCCGATAACAAGCTCTGTGAGAGCCGTGAAAAAGCAAAAGCCGCCATCATGGCGGGGCAGGTCTACGTCAACGGACAGAAGGCCTCCAAGGCGGGCGATACCGTCAAGCCCGGTGACGATATAGAGGTGCGCGGCGGCATGGAATTCGTGAGCCGCGGCGGCTATAAACTGAAAAAAGCGATGCAGGTGTTCCCGGTCACTCCGGCGGGGAAAATCTGTATGGATATAGGTGCTTCCACCGGCGGTTTCACCGATTGTATGCTGAAAAACGGCGCGATAAAGGTGTACTGTGTGGACGTCGGCTACGGCCAGCTCGCGTGGAAGCTGAGAAGCGATGAAAGGGTCGTCAACCTCGAACGCACCAACGTGCGCTACGTCACCCGCGAGCAGATCCCGGACGAGCCGCAGTTCGCTTCCGTGGACGTATCGTTCATTTCACTGAAGCTCGTGCTGCCGAACGTGTACACGCTGCTTGCCGACGACGGAGAGTGTGTATGCCTTATCAAGCCGCAGTTTGAGGCGGGAAAAGAAAAGGTAGGCAAAAAGGGCGTTGTGAGAGAAAAAAGCACGCACGTGGAGGTCGTTGCCGAAACGGCGGAATTCGCGAAGTCGCTCGGTTTCCGCGTCCTCGGACTGGATTATTCCCCCATCAAGGGACCCGAGGGCAATATCGAGTATCTCATATATCTTTCGAAAAAAGACCTGCCGGACTGCGAATATGCCCCCGAAAACGTGGTCGAGCGTTCGCATGAAGAGCTGGATAAATGAGTGATGATATGAACGTTTGTATAATCCCGAATTTAACGCGTAAAAAAGCGCTCGGCGTTACAAAAGAAATATGTTCCGTGCTGGATGAATGCGGCGTCGGATATTCTTTCGACGCGTCGCTGAAAGATTCGCTTTCCGACGTAAATAACGCGGCGTTCCTTCCCGAAGAGGAAGCGTTGAAAAACTGTGACACCGTCATTTCCGTCGGCGGCGACGGCTCGGTGCTCAGAGCCGCGAAGACCGCCGTAAAGTACGGAAAACGGATCCTCGGTGTAAACGCGGGTAAGCTTGCGTATCTCTGCGATATCAACGCCGATGAGCTTCGTCTGCTTTCAAAACTTGCCGAAGGGGAGTATTCCATCCGGGAGCACATGCTTCTCAAAGCGGAAAAATATACCGGCGGCGTGCTTGTTTCGTCGGAGATCTGTGTGAACGATATCGCGTTCGGACGCGGTGCGGAGATCGGATTGACCGAGCTGCATATCACTGCCAACGGGAAGCCGATCGCCGATTATCTTGCCGACGGCGTGATCCTGGCCACGCCTACGGGCTCCACGGCGTATTCGATGTCTGCCGGCGGGCCGATCGTCGAGCCGACGCTTGAAGCCGTTTTACTTACGCCCGTGTGTCCGCATTCGCTGTTTTTCCGTCCGTATATTTTCGGTGCCGATACGGAGTTTGAGATCACTCCCGTAAAAGACGCGCCGAGAAAAGTGTATTTTTCCTGCGACGGCTGTCGTTCCGAGCGGCTCGAAAAAAACAGTGTCGTGAAAGTAAAAAAAGCGGAAGAAAAAATAAAATTCCTCTCTATAAAGTCCGATAACTTTATAGACGTGCTCAATAAAAAAATAGGAAATTCCGTTTAAGGAGTTGTAAGTATGAAAAAGAACCGACAGGCCGTTATCGCGGAACTCATCGAATCGAAAAGCATATCCACGCAGGAGGAGCTGTTAAGCCTGCTGCTCGATATGGGGGTGAATGTGACGCAGGCTACCGTTTCCCGTGATATCAAGGAAATGCGTATCGTGAAGCGTCCCGACGCGAACGGTGAATACCGGTATTTCCTGCCCGTATCCGCCAACGACCGTCACGCGCAGAAATATATGACGATCCTTACCGGCTCGGTCGTGCTTACGGATATCGCCATGAATACCGTGGTCGTGAAATGCCATACGGGCACGGCGCAGGGCGCCGCCGCAGCGCTCGATTATCTCGGACTGGAAGAGACCGCGGGCACCATCGCGGGCGACGACACCATCTTCATCCTCTGCTACACCGAAAAGGCGGCGCAGAACGTAAAGGCAAAGCTCGACGAGCTTTTCGGATTCTGATATGCTTTCAAGTCTGCAGATAGAAAACATTGCGATCATCGAACGCGCGTCCGTCGGTTTTGCCGACGGGCTTAACGTGCTTACGGGCGAAACGGGTGCCGGTAAATCCATCATCATCGATTCCATCAACGCCGTGTCGGGCGAAAAGACTTCCCGAGAGCTGATACGAACGGGAGAAGCCTCCGCCTGCGTGACGGCGCTTTTTGAAAAGGTACCGGACTCCGTTCTTGATATCGCGCGGGAAAACGGCGTCGATTGCCCCGATGATACGCTGCTTTTACAGAGAAGACTGTATAAAGACGGCAAAAATGCCTGCCGCATCAACGGCATGACCGTCACGCTTTCCATGCTGAAAACGGTTGCCATGAGCCTTGTCAATATCCAGGGACAGCGTGATTCCCAGACCTTGCTCGATGCCGAGCATCATATCGAATTCGTGGATGCCTACGCGGAAAACGACGACGTAAAAAGAGAATATACGGAGGCGTATGCTCAGCTTTGCCGTATCAAAGCCGAGATCAGGGCGCTCAATATGGACGACGCATATAAGGCGCGCCGCATCGACCTTCTGACCTACCAGATCAAAGAGCTTGAGAATGCCGATATCTGTGTCGGTGAGAAAAAAGAGCTCGAACATAAACGGAATATCATCAATAATTCTTTGAAGCTCGTAAAAGCTTTGTCCGACGCGATGAACGCGCTCACGGGCGATGGTGAAAACGACGGTGCGAGCGGTCTGATCGCCTCCGCCGCGGGCGATATCAACAGCGTTACCTCCATCACAAAGGAGCTTTCCGCCGTGTCGGAGCTGCTGATGGGCGCAAAGGATACGGTGGAGGATGCCGCTGGCGTCATCGACGACGTTTTATGCCAGTTAGACGACATGGACTGCGATATCAACGCGGTCGAGGAGCGCCTCGATGTCATTTACCGTATGTCGAAAAAATACGGCGAGACAGAGGAGGATATCCTCTCTTTCCTCGAAGAAGCAAAAAAGGAACTCGACAATATCACCTTTTCCGAAGAACGTCTTGAAAAGCTCAAGGAAGAATTAGAAAAACAGCAGGCGATCACCGTGGAAAAAGCCGCCGCGCTGACCGAAACGCGTAAGGAGGCAGGGGAGAAGCTTGCCGCTGCGGTCGAGGCGGAGCTGAAATATCTCGATATGCCGCACGTACGGTTCCTTACGGATATTACTTACGTCCCGTTCGGCGAAAACGGTGCGGATGAGATCGCTTTCCTTATCACGGCAAATCCCGGCGAAGCGCCGAAACCTCTCGGTAAGGTCGCTTCGGGCGGTGAATTGTCCCGTATCATGCTTGCCGTCAAAAACGTGCTGACGGCGAAAAACGGCGCCTCTACCCTTATTTTCGATGAGATCGACGCGGGCGTGAGCGGAACCGCTGCGTCGAAGATCGCCGTAAAGCTTTCCTCTCTCTCCGAAAGCGCGCAGGTGATCTGCATCACGCATCAGGCGCAGATCGCCGCCTATGCCGACCGCCACCTGTTCTTATCGAAAGAAGTCAGCGACGGCAGAACGTATACCCACGTGAAAGAGCTGAACGATGACGAACGTGCCGAAGAGCTCTCCCGTATCACCTTCGGTGAGCAGTATACCGAAACGCAGCTTTCCTCGTCTGTACAGCTCATCGCGGACGCGAAGAAAAGACGCGGCACGGTATCGTAAAAAAAGTTTTCTTGTTGATATAAAATGAGACCGGAAGAAAAACATTTTCGTCCGGTCTTTTTCCATTCATTTTTATTCCGTTTTGAGATCCACGATCGCGGGCTCGTACCCGAGCGCGGGAAGCAGTACGTTCAGTATATCGTCCCGTTTGAGCTTCAGGGTCGAAGTGTTGATGCAGGGGTGACAGCCGATGCATTCTTCCGCTAACAGGTCGCGGTCGATGATGAGTTTTACCTCATGCGATTTGTCGTTCATGAGTCCTAAAACGCTTACCGAACCGGGTGTGATGTCGAGCAGACGTTCCATGTCCTGCGCCTCTCCGAAGGAAAGGCGGGAGGAATTGATCTGCTCGGATAAAAACTTTGTTTTGAACGGCTTTTCGCCGGGCATCAGCAGAAGATAGAAATTCGTTTTCTGCCGGTTGCAGAGGAACAGATTTTTGCAGATCTTACAGCCTAATTTTTCCTCGATCCCGAGGCAGAGCTCGATGGTGTCGGCGTGGTCGTGGTCAAGCCCCGAGTAGGGGATACCGAGCTTGTCGAGCAGGTCGTAACAGCGGAGCTCCTTGTCGAGACGTTCGCCCGCCGGCTTTGAGGTGAATGCTTTTTCCGATATGTTCATTTATTTTCCGTCCTTTTTTCCCGATCTTGCTTTTAAGTCCTCCGCGATGCTTTGCAGCCTTCTGAAACGATGGCTGATGCCGGACACCGTGAGAGGTTCCGAAAGCATCGCGCGTATCTCGTTCGAGCTTGCCTCGCGGTTTTCATAGCGCAAAGCGGCGATCTCTTTTAAGTCTGCGGGCAGGGAATCGAAGCCGCATTTTTCTTTGATGAGTGCCACGGCGTCATACTGTTTTGCCGCCGCCTGCACGGAACGCGCCATGTTTGCGTTCTCGAAGTTCACCTTGCGGTTGACGTTGTTCCTTACGTCCTTCATCATCTTCGCGCCCATGAGCATCATGGAGCTTTCGGTCGCGCCCATGACGGACAGGATATCCTCGATCTCCGAGCTTTTTTTGATATAAACGATATAATTTCCGGCGCGTTCGGATATTTTGGGCTCGATATCGAATTCATCGAAGACCTTCATCAGATCGGAACACAGTGCTTTGGAGGAAGAGGAAAATTCAAGGTGATATTCCTTTTCGGGGTCCGTCACCGTGCCGGAGGCGAGGAAAGCACCCCGGATGAAGGAGGCGAAGCAGCAGGGATTCGTGAGATTGGCGAAATTGATCCGACGGCGCGCTCCCACGGTGTTGTAGCCCAAACTATCGAGCGCGGAGTCGATGACAGCCTTGTCTTCGACCGTTATTTTGTAGTTGCCCACGTCCGAAACCTCCGTCTCCGGGAGGCTGCCCGAGAAATATTCCACCGCGTCGGCATACGCCGAGGCGACCTCCTCGTTTTCGGTGAGGATCGAAAGACAGGAACGCGAAAAACTTCTGCCGAAAAGCAGAAGTCCGTAGTTCTGTGCCGTTTTGCAGCAATCGCTGTTCACGAACGCGCGCAGCATCAGCTCGCTTTTTACGTCGCTTGAAAATGACATGTCAGTCGTCTCCCAGTATCTCCACTTCGGGCTCCAGCATAACGCCGTGCTGCTCGAAGACCGTCTGTTTTATCTCATCCATGATGGCGATCACGTCGTCAAAAGAGGCGTTTCCCGTGTTTATCACGAAGCCGGCGTGCTTGGGACTCACCATCGCGCCGCCGTGCGAATGCCCTTTTAATCCGCATTGTTCGATATGCGCCGCGGCGTACCCCTCGGGAGGCCGCTTGAACGTGCTGCCGGCGGACGGATATTCGAGCGGCTGCGAAGCCTTGCGTTTGCCGAGGAGCTCGCTCATTTTCGCTTCGATCTCCGTTTTGTCGCCTTTTTCCAGTTTGAAGTAGCCGGCGGTGATGATCTCGCCGTTGGTCATGAACGCCGTGTGGCGGTAGCTCATATCCAGTTCCGAAACGGGTGTTTCCTTCACCGAGCCGTCTTTGAGCGATACGCTCCTTACGGCGGTAAGCACTGTTTTGATCTCTCCGCCGTAGGCGCCGCCGTTCATATAAATAGCGCCGCCCACGCTTCCGGGAATCCCGTAGGCGAATTCGAGACCTGTAAGTTCGTTTTCAAGAGCGAAGGTGCAGAGCTTTTTGAGCGAAACGCCCGCGCCGCAGGCGATCATGCCGTCACCGAGGTACATAAGGTCGGTCAGTCCGCCCATAAGCTTGATCGTGATGCCTTTGAGCCCCTTATCGGAGATCAGCACGTTGCTTCCGTTGCCGAGCACGCGCAGCGGTACGCCGTAAAGGTTGGCGAATTTTACGGCGGCAATGAGAGCTTTTTCGTTTTGCGGAACGAAAAGGATCTCTGCGGGGCCGCCTATTTTGAACGTGCAATGGTTTTTAAGGGGCTCGTCGGTGAAGACAAGCCCTTTCCATTCATTTATATAATCGCTGAAATAACGCTGAATATCGTTCATCGTACACTCAATTATTCGTCTAATAATGCCGCGCCGATGATGCCGGCGTCGTTGCCGAGCTCTGCCGCCAGAATTCTCGTCTGCTTCTTTGCGTGGATGGAATAGCGTTCGCTCGAAAGAATCTTTCTTACGGGCTCAAGAAGAGTTTCCTTCTCGTTGCCTACGCCGCCGCCTACGCAGATGATGTCGGGCTGGAAGGTGTTTACGATGTTGCTGATGCCGCAGGCAAGCATGGAAATGTAGTTGTTGACTACGCCCTTGGCGGCTACGTCGCCTTTTCTCCACGCGTCAAACGCGGTACGGCCGTTGACCTTGCCGAAGTCGTTTTCGGCGATATCCCACATGAGCGAATCGGGATTGATCCTCATGGAGTCCTTGGTCTGATTGATGAGAGCGGTCGCGGAGGAATATTTCTCCCAGCAGCCGCGTCTGCCGCAGTTGCACTGCAGACCGTTGTATACGATCACGGTGTGACCCATTTCGCCCGCCGCGTAGTTGAGACCGGTCACGAGCTTGCCGTTTACGATGATTCCGCTGCCCACACCGGTGCCGAGGGTGATCATGATGAAATCCTTCACGCCCTTGCCGCAGCCTGCGACGGCTTCGCCGAGAGCGGCGCAGTTGGCGTCGTTGTCAAAATAAACGTTCATGATGCCGGTGCGTACTCTTAAAAGCTTATACGCGGGCACGTTGTCAAAACCGAGGTTGTTGGCGAATTCGATGAGCTCTTCGCCCTTGTTCACGCTGCCGGGAGTGCCTACGCCGATGGAGATGATATCGTCGTTGGTAAGTCCCTGTGCGTCCATAGCTTCTTTTATCGCGTCGGCGATGTCGTCGAAAATGCCTTCCGCCGCTCTGGGAGCGTTCGTGGGACGCTTCGCCTTCTGAATGATCTCATTGTTCTCGTTGATGATACCTACTACGATGTTGGTTCCGCCGAGATCTACGCCTATTCTGTACATTTTGTTTTTCCTCCCGAAAATATATATAAATTTTTTAATGCCAGACTTCCAGTACGTTTCCGTCGTCCGTTTCCTCGTCCGTCATGCCGAGACTCTGCATGAGCTCTTTGGCGGCGTTGTAGCCCATTCGCTTCTGACGGTTGTTCATGGCCGCCGTTTCAATGATGATGGCAAGGTTGCGTCCGGGCTTCACGGGTACGGTGGTAACGGGGACCTTGATCCCGAGCACCTCCATATATTCGTCTTCGAGCCCCAAACGGTCGTATACTTTATTATTGTTCCATTGCTCGAGCTTCACGATCATATTGATCTTTTCGGTCATTTTTACCGCTCCGATACCGAAAATGTTTTTGGCGTTGATGATGCCTACGCCGCGCAGCTCTATAAAATAACGGATATTGTCCGGTGCGGTGCCTACGAGACTTTTGGAAGAGACCTTGCGTATCTCCACCATGTCGTCCGCGATAAGACGATGCCCGCGGTTGATGAGTTCCACGGCTGTTTCGCTCTTACCTACGCCGGAATCGCCCACGATGAGGATACCTTCGCCGTATACTTCCACCAGTACGCCGTGCCGTGTGATGCGTTCGGCAAGCTCAACGCCGAGATAGGCGATCAGCGCGGACATGCATCCGGACGTAGAGTCGTTGGAGCGCAGTATCGGAACGTCGTATTCCTCTGCAAGAGGAAGAAGCTCCGCCATGGGCTCTAAGCCTCTCGTTACGATAACGCAGGCGGGTTTTGCAGAAAGAAACCGCCGGAGGCTGGCTTCTCTTTTCTCTTCGGTGAGAGAATTGAGATAACCGAATTCCGAAAGACCGAGAAATTCCACGCGCTTCGGGTCGAAGAAGTCGTCGCTTCCGGCGAGCATCAGTCCCGGACGGTTTACGTCTCTTGAAGTGATATATAACTGCGACGTTTCCTTCGGTGTATAAAGTACCTCGAAGGAATTGTCTTTGATTATCTTTTTAAGGGATACGGAATAATTCTGTGCCAAGGTAGTTCCTCCCTCCGCTTTGCTTAAATTGTTTGCTTATTCTTCCGAATCGAGATAGAAGAAGGAATAGCTGTCGGTCTTTATCACGTCGAATGTGACGGTCAGTTCTCCGTATTCTTCGAAAGCGCCCGTGCCGGTCACGGAAGCGGTGACCTTCATGACTTTTTCAAAGGAAACGTCTGAAATGTGGTTTGCGTCGAGGTCGGTTTCCGCCGATACCTTGCAGGTGTCGTAGGTGAACGTGTAGTCGTTGACCTTCAGATAATCTTTTATTGCGTCGAATTCGGCGAGTATCGCTTCCTTGTCGGCGGGAGCACCGAACACGGCTTCAATGGCCGCATCGTCGGCAAACGTTCTCTCGGTGACTTCGGCCACGTCGCTGCCCTCTTCGTCGGTGTGCGCCTCTTCGACTACTTCGTCGTTATAGAACAGGAAAGCGACCTTCGCGTAATTATCCTTTATTTTTTCTTCTTTGATAACGGTGCCTTCTTCATCGGTCACTTCTTCACCCTTTTCATTGGTCACGGCTTCGTTCACGATATTTCTGGAGGTCGTGAAGGAGAGGGAAGAAGCGGCGTCGAAGTTTTCGAGAAGTGTGCCCTTCAGATCTGCGGGCTCGGTCTCATTGCTCTCGGCACCGGGCTTGTTGGCAAGAATGAGCTTGTTGACCGTTCCGGCCGCCTTGTCGAGCAGCTTCGCCGTATCGTCGGCGTTGGTCACGTCGATATTCTTTACGTTATAGGAGGCAGAGGAAGTCATCTTCAGCGCATCCGCTGCGGATGTCTCGAGCGCGTTGTTGAATTCCGCATATAAAGCTTCATCCTCGGGTGTGGGGATAATGTCGATCTGACTTGCTTTTATAGCCTGCTCGCGCATCGTGGCGAAAAGAGAGCAGGAGGAAAAAGCGAGTGCAAGGCAGGCGATGAGTGCCGCTGCCGTAACGGTTCTGAAGGTCTTTTTCATGGGATATTCTCCTTTATATAAATATACGCAATAAGTATAGCAGAGAGAATATGGGTTTGCAAGAGAAAAAAACAAATTCGAAATTCGTTTATCTCATAAAAAAGATCGGAAACCGTTTCCGATTTCCGATCTTTGATTATGAATTGATCCGGATCAGTCGTACTGCTTTTTGAGGCCCTGTTCATCAAACAGGAAAGCGGTTTCGAGAGCAAGCTCCACGCCTTTTTCCATGGTCTTCATTTCCATGATGTCCGCCTTGTCGTCTCTGGTGTGATAGTACTTGGGCGGGCCGGGGTTCATGGCCGCGAAGCAGATGGAGGGGATGCCGCCCTGGGTCATGGCAGCCGCATCGGACGAGCCGCAGAACAGGAGCGCGTAGTTGAGTTCAAGACCGATGCGCTTGCCCGCTTCCTTCACGAGAGCGGCACTGCGGTCATCGTGCTTGACGGTACCGGTCATGTCGCGGTTATAGATCGCCATATCGTCGTAGTCCTTCACGGTATCGAAGCCTACGAAAACGGTTTCCACGTTCGGATCCTTGAATTCGGGATGCTGCTTCACGCTCGCCTTGGCGCCGCGAAGACCGGATTCTTCGCCGCCGGAGAACATCGCGATGACCTCGGTGTTTTTGAAGCGGATGTTGTTGTCCTGCATGAATTTGAGAACGGCCGCACCCATAACGCAGCCGGAGAGGTTGTCGTTTGCACCGTCTACGCAGATGTTGTAGTTCAGGAAGTTCATGAGAATGACGTAACCGGGAACGAACGCGCCGGAGATAAGGATGAGCGTCTGATTCGTGCCGCCCTTTACGAGCATGATGATCGAGATGAGGGTAAGGAATACCCAGCCTACGATCGGATAGGCGAAGCCGAAATAAAGCATGCCTCTGCCGCCGATGTGGGTAGGAAGCCACTCAATGGAGGAGTCGGAGTGACCGGCAAGGATGATCCTGCGCTTCACTTCGCCCTCGGCGTGACGAATGCAGTAGGTGTTGTGAGAGGTCGCCTTGGGGAAGAAGGCGTCGATGGTCTCTTTGTAGAAAAGGAACTCACCGAGGAACATGATGAGGATAAGCGCGGATACAACGACGTTGATGACCGCGGAATAGGGGGTGCCGGGAGCTACGAAGAGGTTGAAGAACGTGATCGCGGTAGCCACGGTGAGCATGATGCCGGCGATCTTGATCCAGCCGAGGAACGCTCTGGGAGCTACCTTGAATTCGTCCTGCTTTACTTCGTCGGCGGCGTCGCCTACCTGCTGCGCCATGTAGTTCTGTGCTTTGAGCTCGGCTTCGGAGCCGCACTCACGGGGGCCTATCTCGCTGCATACCTTCTTCACGGTGCGTACCGCAAAGTTGGTGTACATACGAAGCGTCGGTTTAAAATTGGAAACACTTTCGGATGCTTTCATAGAAGACTCTCTTCCTTTCACGTAAATATTTATGCACATTTTAGCATAATCGCCCCCTATTGTCGAGGTGTAAACCGCCGAAAATGCTTTCAAATAATTGTCAACTTTTCACAATAAAAGTATGAATAAACTTTGAATGGCCGGATCGTTTTGTTCTCAAAAACGGTAAAAGTACCGCTTTCTTTCTTGCATTTTTTCTGAAAAAAAGGTATGATAAGTCCGTAAAGGGGGAGTATGTATGCGCGAACTGCGTTCCGATCTTCCGGTGAAGGAGATCGCCGACAACGTCTACTGGCTCAATGAATTCGAGGGCACGAACTGTTATTTGATCGTAGGAGAGGAAAAAGCCCTGCTCATCGACTGCGGCACGGGCTTTTGTGACCTGCGGAAATGTGTGGAAAATATCACCGATAAGCCCGTCGTTCTCGCGCTCACGCACGGTCACGTCGATCATTTCGGCGGCGCGGGACAGTTTAAGCAGGCGTATATCAATCCCGTCGATCTCGGGAAATTCAACCGCTTCCAGATGAAAAAGATCCTCCGCAAGATCTTCGTCATGCAGAGCAACGCCCGTCCCTTGGGCTTCGGCGCGAAGGACGTGTTCGATCCCGAATTCAATACCGAGTATCTCCCGATGGGGGAGGGACACGTTTTCGACCTTGGCGGCAAGATCGTAAAAGTTCATTGTACCCCCGGGCATTCGCTCGGATCGGTGGCGTTCATCGACGAAACGGACAAGATCGTTTTCTGCGGCGACAACGTGTGCGATATGCTGTGGCTGTATCTTCCGTGCTCCGCGCCCGTTGAGGAGTGGATCGTCTCGGCGAAATGGCTCTATGATATGAGTGAAACGCACCGTGTCTTTTGGGGACACCGCACGCCGGAGCTTTCCCGCGAGTACATCGGCACGGTCGTAAAATGGGGCGAGGAAATCCTTGCCAAAAGCGGCAAAAACGCCCGCTTCTCCCGCATCACACAGTACCCGAAGCAGGAGGACGGCATCATCTACCGTACCGGCAACGTATATAAGAAAAACAAAGGATAAGTTTCCAATGAAAAACACGCAGTATAAAAAATGGCTCCTGCTCGTCACCGGCGGCATCGCCTCCGGCAAAACGACGCTGAGCCTCAATATCGCCCGCAACGCGGCGAATTTCATCAAACCGGACGCAAGCCCCGGCGAACGCAATACCCCCGGCGTTATCTGCCTCGATAAGGACTCCCTGTGTCCGCTTTCGGATGTGATCGCGCCAGACCGCAAGTCCGGGCGCTTCAAAGAGCTTGTGCGCACGCCCGAATATCTCATTACTGAGAAGTATGTTATCGAAAATCTCGCCTACGTTGACCTCGGCATCATCAACGCGCCCTATACGGGGGAATTGCGCGAAGAGGCGAACGGCGGTTCGAAACGGCTCAAAGCATTAGCGGACGGGCTGCACGAAAAGGGGATCGGATTGTACGTCGTATGTATCGACATCGACGGCGAAACGGCGGAAAAGCAGCGCCTCGGCAGAAACAACCTGCGGGATATCAACATGGCGGCCGCGTATGAGAGTGGCGCAAAGGACGTGTATTCCGTGCCCGATCTTTCGGTCTCCGCAAACGTCGACCGGTATTTCGTTTACCGTCATTCCCACGCGGAGGAGGATTTTTATGCGCTGATAAATGAACTCAAAGCCCTTTTCGGCTGTGAACTTCCCGGCGGAACGCTGCCGTTTGAAATTGTAAAAACTTAAAAGCAAAAACTAAAAAAACAAGGTCTCCGGCTTTTGCCGGGGACCCGTTTTTATTCATTGATCCGTAAACAGCTTTCCGTGAATCTTACTTCATGCCGTTTTCGTAGGATTCGATCATCTTCTTAAACGTGATACCCGAGTGAACATTATCGTCCGAAGTGCCTGAAACCCTTGATTTTGCTTGCTTTTTTCGCTTTTCAATCTCGCTTGACTGACGCTTGAGTTTGTTCAGATACCGCTCGGTAGTCTCTCCCGTAAAGATTTTGATGCTCAAACGCATCTGACCTTTTGCTATATGGTCAACATAAAT
>JAZLHN010000032.1:0-7425 GCA_045616815.1 Acutalibacteraceae bacterium | reverse complement strand
AACAGGACTGGCGCAACCGCGAACGGCTCATCCATAACTTCGGACTGAACTGATGGAAAAGTTTTCCGTTGACGGGCTCGTCATAAAGACCGGTGTCACCGCTGAATCGGATCGCATCGTGTTTATCCTCACCGCGCAGCGGGGCGTGATAAGGGCGTTTGCAAAGGGCGCGCGGAATACGAAAAGCCGTCTCCACGCGGGCACGTCGCTTTTTGCCTACTGCACGTTTACGTTCAGTGAGAATAAAGGCGTGTTCAACGTGAGTGAAGCGCAGGTGAAGGAGATATTTTTCGATCTGAGAAACGATCTCGAACGCCTTGCCGTCGCACAGTATTTCTGCGAGGTCATGCTGAAGACCGTGCCGGACGAAAATTCCGACCCGGAATATCTTCGTCTGATCCTGAATTCGCTTCATTTCCTGTGTAAGGGAAAAAAGCCCGTTCTGCTCGTAAAATCGGTGTTTGAACTGCGTATCGTGTGTTTCGCCGGGTACATGCCCGGTCTCGTCGCCTGCGCGGACTGCGGTGAATATGAAACGGACAGCATGTATTTCGACTGCCTTTCCGGCTCGCTGTACTGTAAAAGCTGCGGAAAAATGAAAGACCTGCCGGATATTTCCGCGTCGGTCGTTGCCGCGATGCGCTATATCGTTTTCTCTGACTTTGAAAAAATATTCAGCTTCGAGCTTGCCGATGAACAGCTTGTGCGTCTCAACCGGCTCACGGAGCTGTATCTTTCCAACTGCTTTCAGCAGCAGTTCCGGACGCTTGATTTTTTGAATGAAACAACGTAAAGACGGTTTTTTGCCGTCTTTTCTTTTTAAACACACGGATTTCATACGGGAGTGTTATCGTACGGATGAAAGGAGTGAGAGCATGCTCAGAGTACTGTTTGCGGACGATGAGCCGAAGCTGCGCCGGACGGTGTGCGAATATATGGGGCGGCGTGGATTTTCCGTTACCGCGGCGGCTGACGGAGGTCAGGCGCTTTCCCTTGCTTTATCGGAGAGCTTCGACCTTATCATCCTTGATGTGATGATGCCGGAGAAGAACGGTATCGAAACGCTGAAAGAAATACGCGCATTTTCGGACGTTCCCGTACTTCTGCTTTCCGCTTTAGGAGAAGAAGAGGATGTGCTGAAGGCGTATCTGCACGGGGCGGACGATTATATCACGAAGCCTTATCCGCTGTCCGTTCTTTGTGAAAAGTGCGCGGCGATGATCGCCCGCAGTAAGGGAACGGATAAAAACGGGATTCTTACGGCGTGCGGTATCGTGCTTGATACCGCGAAAATGCAGCTCCGTCAAAACGGGGCGGTAAAGGATGTCTCCGGCAAGGAATATTATCTGCTCGAATATTTTATGCGGAATAAAAACGTCGTTCTGAGCCGCGAACGTATCCTGAATGCGGTGTGGGGATACGATTTTGACGGTGATGCGCGCGTCGTCGATTCGCACGTGCGGTCGCTCCGGAGACTGTTAGGAGAAAAAGCGTTCCTGCTGAAAACCGTGATCGGCGCGGGATATAAATTCGGAGGTGAAGAGGATGAGTAAGCGAAAAGCAAAGGTGCTTACCGCACTGACCGTCATTCTGATCTATTGTGTCAGTATCGGCATTTTATTGTCCGAAAGTCTGAAATGGTCGGAGCTGCAATTCCACAACATGGTAAGATATGAATATCTTGAGTTCAAGCAAAATCTGCCGCTGAGCGACGATACGGACGCCCTCCGCAAAGCGGTATACGATTTCTCGCAGGTGCATGACAGCGGCGTATATCCCATGCAGGCAGCGGTTTTCGCTCTCGACGGTACACCGGTCGTGCGCACGGAAAGCTTTATCTCGTTCCGCGACGAAAAAACGAAAAAAACGTATTATCTGTCACTGAAGGAATGTTTATCGGAAGAGGATATCGTCCGTTTAGCTGATTTTTGCAAAGAACAAGGCACGGAAAGACTTTCGATGAACTGTATCTGGTTCAGCCGAACGCAGGACGGGATCGTACCCCGGCAGATCCGTCTGAAAACAGAAAACCCGGATGAACACAGTAAGGTGAAGTGGCAGCATGAATATATAACGTTTCTTTTATCCGGGGAACCCTACGACGATTATGCGGTGGGAAATGCGTCGGTATGTTTTTTCCATTGGTCTCCCGTCGGAAAAACGACCGACGTTGAAGAGACCGCCGAGGCGGAATACCGCAGGGAAGCGGAATACAGAAAAGCGCATCCCGTCAATGCTTCCGACGAATTGTTTCCCGACGTATATATGCAGACGGGGGATGACGAGATCATCTTCTGCGGCGATACGCCTTACGTCCTTTACTTCCGCTGTACGTCCGAACCGGTCAGTGTATTGATCGAATACAGTGAATTTGTGAAAAACGCGGTCATCTTTACCGTGATAGGACTTATTCTGCTTATCGTCTCCGTTACCGTTGCCGGAGAGCTCGTGGAAAAAAACAGGCGTGCGGAAGCCTCCCGCCGTGCCTTTATCGGTGCTGCCGCACATGAGTTGAAAACTCCCGTGTCCATTATCAGTGCGGAATGTGAATGCGAGCTTGACGGGACGCCGTCCGAAGAGAAGAATGCAGCTCTTGTATCTGTTTGTGAAGAAGCCGGTCGAATGCGCGATAAGATCAACGAGCTGCTTGAATATAACCGCACTCTCTCGGACGGCCCTCCCGAAGTGATGCCCGAAAATCTATACGGTGTCGCTTCGGCGGCACTCGAAAAGATCGGTTCGGCGGCGGCACGGAAAAAAATCGCCGTGATCAATAACGTCCCCGAGGATACGTTCATTAAATGCAATGCAAAAATGACCGGTGCCGTCCTTGAAAATTTCCTTTCCAATGCCGTGAAATGCGCGCCCGAAAACGCCGTTATCACGCTGAATGCAGGGAAATACGGAAAATATACCGAAGTGACCGTGGAGAATACGGGAAGTCATATCGACGAAGAGGATATGCCGCATATCTGGGAGGAGCTGTACCGCGGAGATAAGGTGAGAAACAGCGCCGACCGATCGGCCGGTCTGGGGTTGAGCATCTGTAAAACCCTGCTGAAAGCGCAGAAAATGGATCACGGTGCCCGGAATACGGAGGATGGCGTACGGTTTTTCTTCAGAGCGAAAACCGCAAAGCCCTTTGCAAAAAAAGAAAAAAGCGCAGCAAACGAAAAAAAAGCGAGAAAAACGACCGGCGCGGAGATATGTGCCGTGATCCTTTCGATCGCTGCCTTCCTGTCGCTGACGGGAAATTACATGATGCTAGGTCTCGCGGGCAATTACAGTCATGTGTTATCATCGGCGGCGGTGCGTTTCTTTCCGCTGGTTTTTCTTTCGGGCACCTTCCTGTTTTTCTTCTTCCTGATCTTTTCCCGGATCACCGGAAAGAGCGCGGGCAGGAAAGGATATATCCGTCTTGGCATCATTTCGGTGGGCACGGTCGCTTTGCTTGCCGCCGCGTTTTTGGTGCTTTTCCTGATGGAGTATTGAATTGAATCATTTATAAGCCGTTCGGTGTTCCGGACGGCTTTTTTTTGATAATTTCGTAAAAATACTTGAAATTCATGGAAATATATGGTAATATACGGTAGAAATGGGAATGAATGGAAGAAAAGAAACGGGCGGATCTCACACAAATGAAAGGAAAAAAGTCATGCAGATGCAGAAAAAAGTATTGATTTCGGAAGAAAACGGCGAATTCCTCAAAAATGCCGTGGCGGCGCTCCGTTCGAGCGGATTCGAGTGTGCCACGGTGCCGAAGGACGGCTCCGAGCTGATCGCGGCGATCCGCAGATATGAGCCGGATGTGATCCTTGCCGAAGCGTTCCTTGCCCGTTTCGACGCCATGGCGGTCTTAAAACTCATTCCCACGCTCGGACTTACCAAGAAGCCCTGCGTCATCATCCTTTCCAATGCGGTCAACAGTGTTTTCGAACAGCAGCTGATCGCGGCGGGCGCGGATTACTGTTTTATCCGTCCGGTGGACGTAAACGTCATGGCGGAAAGGATCGCGCAGCTTACGGGCTGGGGGCACGCGGAGGAGCGGAACATAATAAAACTGAAGACCGGCGGGGAAGCCGATCTTCAGGAAACGGTGTCCGATATCATGCACGAGCTCGGTGTGCCCGCGCATATAAAGGGCTATCAGTATTTAAGGGAATCCATCATCCTTACGGTGAATTCGCCGGATATCATGGGGTCCGTCACGAAGGTGCTTTATCCAACGGTCGCCAAGACCTTCAACACCACCGCTTCGCGTGTGGAGCGTGCCATTCGTCACGCCATCGAGGTGGCGTGGGACAGAGGGGATATCGACGTGCTGAATTCTTATTTCGGCTATACGATACAGACCTCCCGCGGCAAACCGACCAATTCGGAATTCATCGCCATGATCGCGGATAAACTGCGGTTGAAGATGAAAAAAATATCCTGAAAAAACACCCCGGCGAACGATAATGTCCGCCGGGGTGAAATTTATTTTGCGGTATAAAATGAGATCACCGAATAGAGGATCGCGATAATGAGCGAGGGGAGCATATTGCCGACCCGGAATTTCTTCCCGAACGAAAGATTGACGCCCACGCAGAAGATCATCACCGAGCCCACGAGCGACATATCGCTTATCACCGTGCCCATGGAGAGCACCGGCTCGCAGAGCTTTGCGAGCGCCGTGATGGAGCCCTGCAGAAGCACGATCGGGATGAAAGCGAAAATGCATCCGAGCCCCATGGTCGAGGACATGATGATGACGATCAGAAAGTCTAAAAGCGCTTTTGCGAAAAGGGTCGTGTGGTCGCCGGAGAGCCCGTCCTGTATCGCTCCCACCACCGCCATCGCGCCTACGCAGATCACGAGCGAGGTGCTTACGAAAGCGGAGGTGAAGCCCTTGTCGTTTTCGGCTTTTACCTTCTTTTTGAGCCATTCTCCGAAGCGTTCAAGTCCGTTTTCGATCTTCAGCAGTTCCCCTGCGAGCGTTCCGACCACGAGCGAAACGATCATCAGCATCGTGCCGTAGGTGCCGAGCTTTCCGTCGGAGCCCACGGTGAGCATCCCGGAAAACGCGCCCGCCGCCCCTAAAAACATAACGCAGAGCCCCAGTACCTTCATCAGAGAGTCGCGTATGTTTTCGTTTATTTTTTTGCCGAAGAGCATTCCGGCGATACCGCCGAAAATGACCGCTCCCGCGTTGACCGCGGTCCCGAGTCCGGGCATATCCTATTCCTTCTTCCCCATTTTGCAGAATGATAATAATTTATCACAAGACTGCGAAGTTTGCAAGAAAAAATAAGCTTCCCGTGAATATAATATTATGAGGTGAATGATAAATGATATGCTGTATAGCGGAATTGTGCCGCAAGGATGTGATCGACGTGGAAACGGGCAACCGGATCGGCTACGTTGCCGACGTGGACGTGGAGACCTGTTCCGGACAGGTGGCGTCGCTGTGTGTGAAAACGGATTCTCTTTTTTCACTGAAGCCGCCGCCTCCCGTCAAGGTGAACTGGTGCGATATCGTCGTCATAGGGCAGGAGACCGTACTTGTGAAAAACGTCTGCTGCCCCGCGCCGCCGAAAGGAAAAAGAGGACTCGGCGGCCTCCTCGGAAAATGATCCGCGACAAAAAACGATGAAAAATAAAATAAGGCTTGAAAACGAAACGCGCCTATTATAGAATATAACGGAAAATAAAAAGGAGGAAATTTTCTATGCTCAACGGTCCCCAGATAGGAAAACTGTTTGAAAAGCTCGAAAGCTTCGCCGAGCTGATCGAACCTAAAATATTTATAAAAGTAGGCGAGCTTGACAACGTGCAGTTCTGCCATGTCGATCGCCAGTATCATTCTATCCCCGATCTTCCCTTTGATAAAGCCGAAAAGGGTATGACGTGGTCGGGCGAGGGTACGTATTGCTGGTTCAAAGGCAATTATACCGTTCCCGCCGAATGCGAGGGAAAAACGCTGTTCATCAAGCCCCACATGGGCGGTTATGAAGCCATGCTTTTCGTGGACGGCAAGCCCTTCGGTACCTTTGCCACCAAGATCGTTTACACCGGTCACGGCAACCACTACTGCGATATGATCCGCGCGAACGCGAAAGCGGGCGAGACCATCGACGTGGCTCTCGAATGGTACGCCGGACACAAATATACCGGCTGCATGCCCACCGAGCATCAGACGCATAAGGTCTTCACCTACGGCTACGACGGTGCCGATATCTGTGTGAAAGATTATGAAACACAGGATTTCTATTTCGATCTCCTTTCCGTTATGCAACTGGCGAAAAGCGTGGAGCAGGACAGCTTCCGCGCGGGCGAGCTCATCACCGCTCTGTTCGAGGCGTACAAGCTTCTTGTATGCTCCGTAGAGGATACCCCGTGGGAAGAAGTGGCCGCTTCCATGAGGAAGGCTTCTCCCATCCTCAAAGCCGCCCTCGCGAAGAAAAATGGCGACAGCTGCGGCGAGGCGGCGATCATCGGCCATTCCCACATGGATACCGCATGGCTCTGGCACGTGGACGAGACCATCAAAAAGTGTGCCCGTACCTACTCCAATCAGCTGAATCTCATGGAGCAGTATCCCGAATATAAATTCGTTCAGTCCTCCGCATGTCATTCCAATATGCTCCGCGTGCATTATCCGGAGCTTTTCGCACGTATTCAGAAGGCGGTCGCCGAGGGCAAATACGAGCCCAACGGCGGCGTATGGGTAGAGTGCGACTGCAATATCACCTCCGGCGAGTCGATGGTGCGTCAGTTCCTCTGGGGCCAGAGATTCACGAGAAAGTATTTCAATTTCACGTCCAATTGTTTCTGGCTTCCCGATACCTTCGGCTATTCCGCGGCGATCCCGCAGATCATGAAGGGTTGCGGCGTGGATTATTTCCTCACCACCAAGATCAGCTGGAACGATACCAATAAGTTCCCCTACGATACCTTCTACTGGCAGGGCATCGACGGCACCAAGGTGTTCACGCATTACAACACCACCCACCATTATCCGGATCCCGAAGAGATCATCGGCAACACCACGAAGGCCATCAAGCAGAAGACCGTTACCGATAAGCGTATGCTTGCGTTCGGCTACGGAGACGGAGGCGGCGGACCTCAGTTCGAGATGATCGAATTCGCGCGCCGCTGCGAGGATACCGCGGGCTGCCCGAAAACGAAATACAGCTTCGTGGGCGATTACATGAAGGAGATCGAGGCGACCTGCCACAATCCCAACACCTACCGCGGCGAGCTCTATCTTGAGCTGCACAGGGGCACGCTCACCAACCAGCACACGATCAAGAGAAACAACCGTAAATCCGAGCTTGCGCTCCGCGATCTTGAGATCGCCACCGTTTCCAAAGCGGTGAAGGCGGGCAAAGCCGCGAGCGGTGAAGAGGTCGCTCCTCTTTATGAAACTCTGCTTATCAATCAGTT
>JAZLHN010000031.1:0-5826 GCA_045616815.1 Acutalibacteraceae bacterium | reverse complement strand
AGTTTGTCCGTAGTATAAAACACAATAAATAATTGTTTTTTTGTATCCAAGTTGTTTTAAGGGGTGTTTTCAGGCTTTTGCTTTTGAAAAATCCCTTATTTTGTTTGGTTTTATACGATCTTCGCTTTTTTTACATCCCCGAAAAGTCGTTATTGGATCTTGTCCAGCACCATGCCGAGGATCACGTCCACTAAATCGGTGAGTCCGTCGCGGCTCTTGTCGATGGCGGCGGTGATCTCAGCCGCTTCGGGCGTACCGGCCAAAGGCGTCTGCGAAAGGATCAGCTCGATCGTCTTTCCCTGTACGACGTAATTGACGAGGTAATTGATGATCTGTTCGGAGTTTGCCGACCATACCTTGTTCCCGTTCGGGAGAGTCGTCTGCACGGAGCAGGCTTTCAGAGAAGCCACGTCCATATCGGGCATATCGGCGGACGGATTCTTGAGGATCATCCGCAAGAGACTGTCAAGGATGCCGTTGAAGGAGCCGGAGAGGTCGATGCCGAGCGAGCCGACGATCTCGATGAGCGCTTCACCGAGATTGAAGAGGAGCCCGTTTTCATAACCCATGAAGGACTGCGCGAGCTTATGGAAATCGGCGTCCATGCGAAGGGACTTCATGCCCTCGGCAAGCGTACCGCCGTCTACGGCGTCCGCGAAGTTGACGAGCATATCCGGGAGGCTCTGCATGGGATCGTTCATCGCCTTTTCAACGGCTTTCAGCACGGGTTCAAGAATCCCCGACCACATATCGCCGGTCGCGGTGAGGGCGGTGAAGGCGTCCGGCGCAAGGTATTCGCCGTCTCTTAATCCGAGCATGTTGAACAGCGGGACGAGGCAGAGCTCGTAGCCGCTTTTCTCGGAGGAGTTATATATGGTGGCCGCGTCGAGAGGCACGTTCACTTTGTCGAAATTCAGCAGGAAGTCGGCGAGGTTGATGTTGACCACGCGCTGCTTTCCCTGCATACAGATCTCCAATACGCCTCTTATGCCCTCAGACATATCGTTCATGGCCTTATAGAACGTATCCTTGCCGTTCACGCCCCACACGATGGTGTTCCACAGCGTTTCCTGCTTCGCCGCGCCGTTTTTGTCGGTGACGGGCACTTTGGTGTCAAAATACGTCCAGTCGTCTCCGCCGGTCTGCAATACTTCAAACAGAGGCTTCCTTACGCCCTCGGCGTTCATGCAGCTGTAGCCCTTGTCGGCGAACAGCGGCGCGAGCCGGACGGGGGTGGGGTAGAGCGCCACGTTTTCCGCGAAATCCATCATATCGAGGTCTTCCAGCACCCTTTTGAGCAGCGGGAAGCTCATCGACATGACCGTGTTGACGATGGAATCGGAGTAGATGAGCCCCTTTACCGTGCCCATGATATCGAGCTCGGGCATGATGCCGTCCTTTATATCGTCGATCGCGCTTACCGCGGCTTTCGATACGCCGTCGAGCGCCGAATTCGTGATGCCGGACATATCCACGTTCAGCACGAACTGCGTAACTCCGTCGGCTGTTTTTGCGGTATCGTCGGGCGTTTTCAGCTTGCCGACGACGAGAAATACGGATTCCGCGACCAGCGCCGCGGCCAGCACGATGATGACCGCCGTTTTCCATGCGCCCGCGGGAAGAGACGTCGGGATCTTCTGCTTTTCTGCTTTCGGCGCTTTCTGCTTTACGGGTTTCGGCGCTTTCACCTTCGCTTCCTTGGGAACCTTCTGTTTGACTATTTTCGGGAGCTTCTGTTTTTGCGGCTGCATGGCATATCCTCCGTGTTATTGTACCGTAGTTAATTTTTATGTAACAATATTATAATAGTTTTGTACAAAAGTCAACAAATGTCGAAAAAAAATCCCCGGTATGTTCTGCCGGGGATACGAATTTTTATTCTGCTTTTTTCGCTTTGGATTTTTTGTCTGTCCAGAGCTTCATGAAAACGGAGGCGAGCACTGCGATCGCCACGACCGGGATTACGTAGAGGAAGGTCTTCGGGTCGGAGAAATTGCCCTTGTTGCCGAGCAATGCCCAGGTCACGATCAGACCGAGCTCGCCGAGGTTGGTGGCGAGAAAGAAGGTCTTGAATTTTACGCCCATCGCGCCGATCATCATACTGCTCGCGTCGCTCGGGATGAGACCGGTCGCTTTGATGAGGAAAACGACCATGAAGCTGTTGGAGTCGATAAATTCGTCGAATTTTTTTATTTTCGGATACTTCGCTTTCAGCGAATCGGCGGCGTTTTTGCCCATGAATTTTCCGAGGAAATAAGGCACGGGGATACTCGTCGCGATACAGATGATGCTCACGAGGATCGCTACCCAGAGGTCGTCGAATACGATGCCGCACACCACGAATACGATGGAGGGTGTGATAACGAGCGCGAACGCCTTGATGAAATTGAAAACGATGATGATGAGCGCTACCTTGAAGGGATTGCCCTGGAGCCAATCCTTGAGCGCCGCGGCGTTTTTGACGGAAATATCGTATTTTTTCATCAGGACTACGCCCGCGACGATCATGCCGAGAATGAAAACGCCGGAAAGGATCTGCAGAACTTTGATCAGCTTGTCGTAATTTTTGGTTTTTCCCATAACTGCTCCTCCGTGAACGGTGATGTGTCAAGTTTATCCGAAAAAAGGGAAAGTGTCAATCCGGAAATGCGCCGAATTCACCGTTTTTTTACAATTTCGGAAAACGGCGCGGAAAAACGCGGGAAATTCCTTATTGACACGTATATGATTAAATGATATTATTATACCGTTAAAGGGGAGTAGCTTGAAGGCGATATGCCTTTTGCCGACAGTCAACAACCGATGCCGCAGGCGTCTGGCTGCCGTGCCCTCGATCATTGCGGAAGCAAGACCTTTGACAGAGGTATCCTCTGTCAAAGGTCTGTTTTTATAGACAAACACAGAAAGGATCGGACTGAAACATGAAGTTCTATCTCGAAGAAGCCGAAAAAGTCTTTGCCGAAGTCAAAAGCTCGGAAAAAGGTCTTACCTCGGCCGAAGCCGCGAAAAGGCTCGAAGCAAACGGCAAGAATAAGTTGAAAGAAGCCGAAAAAGACAGCCTTTTCAAAAAGTTCATTGATTCCCTCAAGGATCCCATGATCATCATGCTCCTTGTAGCCGCTCTCATCCAGGCGGTCGTTGCCGTGATCGAGGCGGGCGGCAAGCCCACTCTTGCCGACTTTGCCGACGTGCTCGTTATCCTCGTCGTGGTCATCATCAACACCGTGATGAGCCTCGTGCAGGAATCGAAATCCGAGGCGGCGATGGCGGCCCTCATGCAGATGACCGCAGCCACCAGCCACGTGCTCAGAGACGGAGCCGTCGTTACCGTCAAGAGCGAAGATATCGTGGTTGGCGATATTATCGTCCTCGAAGCGGGCGACGCCGTTCCCGCGGACTGCCGTATCCTCGAATCCTATTCGATGAAGGTGGAAGAAGCCGCGCTTACCGGTGAGTCCGTTCCCGTTACCAAGATCATCGACGTGCTCTATTGCCGCGACGGCAGTGAGGACGTTGCTCTCGGCGACAGAAAGAATATGCTGTATTCCGGCTCCACCGTCGTTTACGGACGCGGCAAGGCCGTCGTTACCGGCGTAGGCATGGACACCGAAATGGGCAAGATCGCCGACGCGCTCAACGAAGCCGAGCAGGAGCTTACGCCTCTTCAGAAGAAGATGGGCGAGCTTTCCGGTTTCCTTACGAAGCTCGTTATCGGTATCTGCGTCGTCGTATTCGCGGTGGGTATCATCGAATCCGTTATCCCCGTCATCCGCGGTACCGCCGTGTTTGAGATCAAGGCTTTCCTTGAAAACACGGTGCTTGAGACCTTCATCGCCGCCATCGCTCTCGCCGTGGCCGCGATCCCCGAAGGTCTTCCCGCCGTCGTTACCATCATCCTTTCCATCGGCGTTACCGCCATGAGTAAGCGCCAGGCGCTCATCCGCAAGCTGACCGCGGTGGAAACGCTCGGCTGCACGCAGATCATCTGCTCCGATAAGACCGGTACTCTTACGCAGAATAAGATGACGGTCGTCGATCACTACGGTGATAATGAAAATCTGCTCGCCACCGCCATGGCTCTGTGCTGCGACGCGAACGTAGACGGCGAAGGCAAAGTGACGGGCGAGCCCACCGAAGCGGCTCTCGTCGCTTACGCGTATAAACTCGGCCTCAATAAAAACGACCTTGTGAAGTCCTTCCCCCGTGTGGGCGAGGCTCCCTTCGATTCCGGCAGAAAGATGATGTCCACGGTGCACGATACGCCCGACGGCATCGTGCAGTACACCAAGGGTGCTCCTGACGTAGTGCTCAAGCTCTGCAACACCGCTCTCGTGAACGGCAATATCGTTCCGATGACCGACGCTCTCAAAGCGGAGATCGCCGCCGACAACAAGCGTATGGCAGATAAGGCTCTGCGTGTGCTTGCCTGCGCCATGAAGAAGCACAGCGCCGTACCCGGCGATTTCGAGCCCGAACACCTCGAAAACGAACTTGTTTTCATCGGCCTTACCGGCATGATCGACCCCGTACGTCCCGAAGTGAAGGACGCCATCAACGAATGCCGCGGCGCGGGCATCACGCCCATCATGATCACCGGCGACCATAAGGATACCGCCGTAGCCATCGGCAAGGAGCTCGGCATCATTTCCGACGCTTCTCAGGCCATCGTAGGCGCGGAGCTCGATAAGTTCTCCGATGAGGAAATGATCGAAGAGGTCACCAAGTATTCCGTTTATGCCCGCGTTCAGCCCGAACATAAGACCAAGATCGTAAAGGCATGGAAGGCCAGAGGCATGGTGACTGCCATGACCGGCGACGGCGTGAACGACGCTCCCTCCATCAAGGCTTCCGATATCGGTATCGGCATGGGCATTACGGGTACCGACGTTACCAAGGGCGTTGCCGACATGGTGCTTGCGGACGATAACTTCGCCACCATCGTAAACGCCGTTGAGGAAGGCAGAAAGATCTACGACAACGTATGTAAAGTTCTCCAGTTCCAGCTTTCCACCAACCTCTCCGAAGTGCTCATCATGTTCATCGCTTCGCTGCTCAACTTCAAGATCCTCGAGCCCGTTCATCTTCTCTGGATCAACATGGTTACGGACTCTCTTCCCGGCCTTGCTCTCGGTATGGAAAAAGCCGAAGGCAACCTGATGCGCAGAAAGCCGCGTTCCACCTCCGACGGTATCTTCTCCCACGGTGCCGGCTTCGATATGGTATGGCAGGGCGTTTATCTTACGATCATCGAGATCGCCGCTTACGTGATCGGCTTCTGGATGGAAGGCGACACGAGAGGCTTTACCGGCTTCTTCTCCGGCGAGCCCTGTGTGAACGCGATGGCAATGGCGTTCCTTGCCGTTAACTTCTCCGAAATGATGTGCGCGATCAATATGCGTTCGCAGATCGGATCTCTGTTCTCCAAGAGCATGTTCAAGAATATGAACTGGTGGCTGGTCGGCGCGTTCTTCGCTACTACCGCTCTTACGCTCGTAGCCATCTACGTACCCTTCCTCGGCGAGATCTTCGGTACCTACGTTGACGGCGTATGCGTATTCCAGCTCAACGAGCTGCTCATCTCCGCAGGCCTCGCTCTCTCCACCATCCCCGTATTTGAATTCGGTAAGGCGATCAGAAGAGCTGTCGCGAAGAAAAAAGATATCTGATAAGTTTATAGGTAAATGCGAAAGGGGGTGTAAAAAAACGAAAGTTTTTTTACACCCCCTTTTGAGGGGATAGGAAAAAAAGATGAAGAACGGACAAACTGAGCAAAAGCAAGGCTTCAGCCTTGCTTTTGCTTGCCCGAAGGCGTACAAAAGTACGTCG
>JAZLHN010000030.1:0-18995 GCA_045616815.1 Acutalibacteraceae bacterium | reverse complement strand
TTCAGAATATACAAGAACACCAGGGAAACGTTTTTTTTTCCGGTGTGTTTTGATAAATTTTCGCTTTTCACGGAAAGTTGGGGGATAAAAAAACAAATCGGAGGTCGGAAAAATAAAAAAACGGCATTGTTCGATAAATTTTTGTTTGAAGCACAGACGAATGCGGCACAAACTAACACAACGCCTCCCCTCTTAGGGGAGGGGGACCGACCTTGTGTCGGTGGAGAGGTTCATTGCTCGGTTTTCCGTAAAATCGTTGTCGCGGCGGCAGCTACGGAACCTCTCCGCCACGCTCACGCGCGGCCCTCCTCCCCTAAGAGGGGAGGCGTTGTGTTAGAAATGTTTCGTGCGCTCCCGCGACAGCCTCCGCGCTAAACTGCGATTTATCGCACCGTGCAATTCCGATGCCTGAACTCCGAATTAATAAACTCCGTGATCGGCGCGGGATCTTCGAGGCTGTGCGGATGATGGGCGCAGCCGGGCTTGCCGATGATCTTTATTTTGTCGGATATTTTCTTATACCGTTCATAATAGATCAGGGCGTTTTCCTCACACGGAACGTCCTCGTCCGCGTCACCGTAGACGAGGATCACGGGAATACCGTCGGCAGCGTTCTTTTCCGCCTTATTGAGCGGGATATCCGCAAAGCTCTTCGCCGTTTCCTCGGTGAGCCCGTAGCACGCCATGCACTCTTTCCAGCAGTTTTCCTCTCCTCTGCCCTTTCCTTTGCCGCCCGGCCACGAGCGGATATCCAGCACGGGCGCGTCGAGATATAATACGCCTGCGCAGTCGGGATAAAGAGAAGCGAAATTCACGGCGTAGAGTCCGCCCCGGCTGAAGCCGAACAGAGCGGGCTTTTTGTTCAGCCCGTATCCCGATACGGCAACGTCGTAAAATTCCTTCATTTTCTCCACCGACTCGGGGCAGCCGTACATATCGCTCACCTTATGATACGCAAGATGCCAGCCCTCTCTGAGCAGAGCTCTGTCCGCGGAATCGAACGCGCCGAAAAACTCCGTGCGCCACACCCACGGCTTACCCTCCAGAGGTTTTTCTGGACACACGATGAAGCTCATGCGCCCGTTCACCTCAAATTCGATTTTCTTATATTCTTCCCATTCGCTTATCTTTTCCATACGTATCACTTCCATGAATTTACATATTCCAGCCCCGACACGTCTTCAAGCGGGAAAACGGTACACAAAAACCAGCCTGCCATATCGCAGGTGTACACCTCGGGCACGTCGGTCTTTATATACATTTCGAGACTGTTTTCATACAAGGCGGCACTTTCGAGAGCATGGGCAGCGGAGCCCGTGCTTTCTTCAATAAGGGTGACGAGCAGCGCGTTTTTCTCAAAGAACTTTTCATTGCATTTTTCCGTAATATCCGAAAAAGATTTGAATTTTCCGTTTTCGTTGGAATAGGGCGCGTCAAGCTGAAAATGCTCCCCGGCTTTTTCTCTGAAGGCTTCCAGTTCCGTTTCGCTTGTAATGACGGCGGTAGGAAGCCCCTGTCGGCTGCTCATGGGGTAATATCTGTTTTTTGCGGACAGCGACATCATCTCCGTAAAACCATCCTCGCTCCAACCTACCCATGCAAGCTCCGGAGACAGCTCGGAAACGGTGTATTCCTTCGTTTCGAAAGCAGGAAAACGCATATTGAAAAACACGCCTTTCGCCGTTTCGGCAAGGTCGCCGGAAAGCCCCTCGTTGAGCATGACGTAACCGTTGTCGGCGCAAAGAAAGCTCCAATTCGCCGAGCCGTCGTAATATCCCACGTTCGCGCTCGCGCCGCACGGAAGTTCAAACGCTTCTTCCCTCAGCCCTGTGCCGCACACCCCGAAGTCGTTATCGGGATAATATTCGAGCCGCACGCCGTTACCGCCCGCACCGGGAGGCGTCAAGACAAGGCCGCCCGTTTCGTCGCGCACCGTCCAGTCCGAGGGCACGGAGAAGCGCGCCGTTTCGAATTTTATCTCGCGGGACTCCGTTTCGTCCGCCGTCTCCCACGGTGCCGTCTCATCCCCGAGCGGGAGGACGGGCGCGTCCGGGCGCGTGATCATCCAGAGAACGGCGAAGGCAAGCAAAAGCAGGAGCACGACCGCAAGAACGGCGATCAGAATCTTTTTCTTTTTATTCACAAATCTCACTTTCCTTTCCATAGATAAGACAGGAAAAAAGCATCAAGTGCTGCAATCGTTTATATTATTTTATCACACCTGCAAAACATATTTCAATAAAAACGTTTGAAATGGCATAGCGGCGTGCTATAATCAAAGAAAAAACAAAGGAGCACACGACCATGCAGATGCGATTTCGGAACGGCAAAGAAAAAGCTCTTACACTGAGTTACGACGACGGCCAGATCCACGATATCCGCCTCATTGATATCATGAACGAATACGGGATCAAGGGTACCTTCAATCTCAACGCCGGTTACTTTTTCAAGGACGGCAGAGGTTTCCGGGGCGAAAAGAGCCTTGAGGAAACGCAAAAAATATACGCCGGCCACGAGATCGCCGTTCACGGACTCACGCATCCGTGGACCGTGGGCCTGCCCGAGCAGGAGATCCTGTACGAGGTGATCGAGGACAGGAGGCTTCTCGAAAAGGCGTTCGGCGGCATCGTGCGCGGCATGGCTTATCCCTTCGGCTGCTATGACGACAAGACCGTGAACGTACTGAAAACGGCGGGCATCGCTTATTGCCGCACCACGATCGCAACGAAACGGTTCGATATCCCGTCCGACTGGCTGCGTCTGCCCACGACCTGCCACCACGGCGTTCCCGAGCTTCCCGAGCTTGCAAAACACTTCGCGGACGACGAGATCCACTGGAATAAACCCGAGCTGTTTTACCTCTGGGGACACAGCTATGAATTCGACCGCGAGAACAACTGGGAGCTCATAGAGGATTTCTGCAAGACCGTCGGCGGCCAAGAAAACGTATGGTACGCGACGAACATCGAAATATACGACTACGTACATGCATACGAGGCCTTACAGCTCAGCTGGGACAGATCCGTCGTTCACAATCCCTCCGCACTGTCCGTCTGGTTTAATGAGAACGGAAAGACGTACGAAGTGAAGCCCGGCGAAACACTGACGATAAAATAACTTTTCTTTCTTTCCCTTCGCCCGTGATCCGGACGGAGGGATTTTTTATGTTTTTTGAATAAAATCTTTTAAAATAAAATATTGTTTTTTATTGTCGCATATGATATTATATATTAAATTATTATGTATTATGGGATGAGGAAAGAAAAATGGCAAACAATAAATATACTCCCTGCGTTATTCTTCCCGGCATCGGTCAGTCGAAAGTGGAAATGCTCGACGGGAACGGCAATAAGGTAAAAATGGCGTGGCCGCTCGATTTCGACACCGATCAGCTTCTTCCGGCACTCAAAGGGCCGATGATGAAAATGATGCTCTTCCGCAAGGATATGGGCTTTACCGACACCGTGGCGAAGCTCATCCGTGAGATCGCCGATCCGCTCGCAACGAATCCCGACGGCACGATGAAAAATCCCGTCCGCGTGGTCAGCTATCCGTATTCGCTCGCGAAATGCTCCGAAGCCGAAAGAAAATACATCTACCGCATGGTGCCCATGCAGCGGCTTTCGGACATCATCGGCGAGGAAAACGTATATTTCTTCTCCTACAATTCTTTCGGTCAGCCCTATGAAACGGCAAAGCTGCTCGATGAATTCATTCAGCAGATCAAAGCCGAAACGGGCTCCGACAAGCTGAATCTCATTCCCGTGAGCATGGGCGGCGCTCTTTCCACCGCGTATTTCGACGCTTACGGATATAAGCACGACGTAAAAAGAGTTCTGTATTTCGTGGCGGCGCTCGAAGGCTCGAAGCTCATAGCGGACATTCTCGCAAAAAACATCAAGCCCGAAAACGGCCTCGCGATCGTGGAACTGCTCACCAACAAAGCGATGGCGGAAAAAATGCAGCCGCTCCTCAAAATGATGCCCGAAGGCATTCCCCAGAAGCTTCTCGAAAAGGCACTCGACGCGCTCATCGACACGGCGATCGTAAACAGCCCCTCGCTCTGGAGCGTAGTGCCCCCGCAGGACTACCCCGCGCTCGCCGAAAAATATCTTGCCTCCAAGCCCGTATTGAAGGCGCAGACAGACCGCTTCTGCAATGCGCAGGCGAGAGTGCGAGAGCTCATCACGGAGCAGCAGGAAAACGGCACCGAATTCTTCGCGTGCGTAGGCTACGGACTGCAGCTCTTCTCCCTGGCCGCTTCGGATAAGCTTTCGTCCGACACGATCATCCACCTCGCCTCCACCACTCTCGGCGCGACGGCGGCGGCGCCCGGGGAAAAGCTCGACGAAAGCCTTCTCACGGAAAACAGCATTCTTTCCCCCGACGGCGACGTAGACGCCTCCACCGGCTTCCTTCCGGACGCCACGTGGTACTTCAAGGGGCAGGTACACGACGATATCGCCTACAACGACACGGCGCTCGATATCGCGGCGAGAGTGCTTTCCGACGATACGTTCAAAAACGTTCATTCCGATCCCGCCTTCCCGCAGTTCGGTCTGGCGCAGGATAACAGAAAAAAATAAGCAAAGGGAGACAGAAAGATATGGATGAATATGAAGCGATGGCTGCCGCTCCCGAGCAGCCCACAAAACAATTCGCGTTCAAAGTAAGAAACCTCACAAAGGACTACGGCGGCAACGTTGTGCTCAACGATATGTCCTTTGATATCCCCGCCGGCAAGATCGTAGGTCTTTTAGGCCCCAACGGCTGCGGCAAAACGACACTCATCAAAATACTCGTGGGACTCATCCACGACTATTCGGGCGTAGTAAAGGTGAATGGCGCGCCCATCGGCATCAACTCCAAAGCGCACGTTGCCTATCTGCCCGACTCCACCTATTTCCCGGACAGATTCCGCACGATCGACTGCATCAATTATTTCAACGACTTTTTCGCCGATTTCGATAAGGTCAAGGCGATCGAATTCGCCTCCCGCTTCGGGCTCGACCTCAATCAGAAAATAAAGACCATGTCGAAGGGTATGCAGGAAAAGCTTCAGCTTCTGGTCGTCATGTCCCGCTCAGCGGACATCTACGTGCTGGACGAGCCTCTCGGCGGCGTCGACCCCGCGGCGAGAAGCGTTATCCTCGACATCATCATGTCGAACTACAAGGACAACGCGACCGTTCTGCTTTCCACGCACCTTGTAAACGACCTTGAGCACAGCTTCGATCATATTCTCATGCTCGGTCACGGCTCGGTGCTCGTGAACACCGGCATAGAAACGCTTCGCGCGACCGGAAAATCGGTCGAAGAGATATTCAAGGAGGTGATCGGCGATGCTTGGGAAGTTGACTAAACACACGTTCAAGGCTCACGCGAGCTCCATGGCGAATATTTACGTTGCCATGGGCATCATCGGCGTGATCATGATGGTACTTATGCTCGTTGACTGGACGAAATGGGGCGACACGGGCATCGGCCTCGGCCTTGCCATCAAATGTCTCGCGGCAGGCGCTCTGTGCATAGCGGCGCTCATCTGCGTCATCATGACCTACGTTTCCGTTTTCTCGGAATTTTCCCGGAACATGTACGCAAAGGAAGGTCACCTCACGATGACGCTTCCCGTGAGAAGCAGCTCGCTCCTTCTCTCAAAATGGATCTCCGGCTCTTTCTGGGTGATCCTCAGCTACACGACGTTTTGTCTCTGCGCGGGCGGCTCGTTCGTCTACATCATCAAGCACTCGATGAATCTTGTGGAAGGCGACGAAATGTATTCCACCGTTTTCGACCTTCTGAAAGAACTGCTCACCCAGATCTTCGCGGCGGCGGGCGTCGTGACGCCCAGCACGAAGGTGCTCTTCAACCTCGTTTGCCTCTACGCGTTCGGCGGCGCGGTGAGAGCCTGCGTATTCGTACTCGTAGCGTTCTTCGCGATCACGCTTTCCCACGCGCGTCCGTTCAACAAGCCCGGCAAGGTAGGCTCCGTGCTCTACTTCTTCGGCGGCAGTTTCGTTATCAATACGTTCGCGAGCCTCATGACCAAGCTCGTCAAGATATACGTCGTGGTATCCGACGAATATTTCACGTTCACGCTTTCGGAAAAACAGGTCCACGCGGCATGGGCGAACGGCTTCGGCGCGTATTCGATCACAAATCTTTACTGTACCGTTGTCATCACCGTGATGCTGTTCCTGCTCGTTTCCTATATCATTGACAGAAAAATAAACGTTGACTGATCGATCCAATAAACAGAAAAAAGGCGTCCGGAGGTGAATCTGCTTGTCATTCCGTATCATCGACATTTCCAAAGATCTGTTCACGACAGATATATACCCCGGTGATCCCCTCCCCGAGATATCCGTTTTCTCCGCGCTGAAAGCGGGAGACGGATGCAACATGGCGAGCGTAAAGACCACGCTCCACTGCGGAACGCATGCCGACGCTCCGCTGCATTTTATCAGCGACGGCGACCATATCGCTCAGGTACCGCTCGAAAATTTCATCGGCGAATGTCAGGTGATCGAAGTCGATACCGACCGTATCACGGGGCAGTACGTGGACGAGCATTTCCCGAAATCGGCGAAGCGGCTGTTGATAAAAAGCGGCGGCAAGGTGTATTTTGACAAGACCGGCGCGGAGGAAGCCGCCTATTACGGCATAAAGCTCATCGGCGTCGATTCGCTTTCGGTAGGCTGCCACGCCGATCAGCAGGGACCCCACAGAGCCCTGCTCGGCGAAGGAGTTTCCGTTCTCGAAAATCTCGATCTCTCGGACGTAAAGCCCGGCAAATATTTCCTCGTGGCACAGCCGGTAAAGATCGGCGGTGCGGACGCGGCTCCCGTGAGAGCGGTACTGCTGGACGGTTATATTTTCTGGAGCGATTGAGAGCAGATCGGAAATACTCAATATTTCCCAAATTTTTTTTCGATACGTTATTTCGCTTTGTTAAGTTTTACGGCTTGATAAAAGTTTGACAATATAATAAAATATCTGCGTAAATCCATGCATTATTTTTAACAAATATATAAAGGAGTAACAAACACATGAGCACACTCAACAAAAAGACCGTTGAAGACATCGAAGTCAGCGGCAAAAAAGTTCTCGTTCGCTGCGATTTCAATGTAAAGATCGAAAACGGCGTTATCACCAGCGATAAGAGAGTCGTAGCTTCTCTTCCCACCATCAAGTACCTTATCGAAAAAGGCGCAAAGGTCATCCTCTGCTCCCATCTCGGACGTCCGAAGGGCGAATTCGATCCCGAATTCTCCATGGCTCCCGTAGCCGAGTGTCTTGCAAAGCATCTCGGACAGGAAGTTAAGCTTGCCAAAGACGTAGTCGGCGAAAGCGCTCAGGCTCTTGCAGCCGAACTGAAAGACGGCGAAGTGATGCTTCTCGAAAACGTTCGCTTCGAGCCCGGCGAGACCAAGAACTGCCCCGAACTCTCCAAGAAGTTCGCCGCTCTCGCGGAAGTATACGTAAACGACGCGTTCGGCTCTGCTCACAGAGCTCATTCCTCCACTGCCGGCGTTGCGGATTATCTTCCCTCGGCCGTAGGTTACCTCATCCAGAAAGAAATCAACTTCATGGGCAAGGCTCTTGAAGATCCGGTAAGACCTCTCGTTGCCATCCTCGGCGGCGCCAAGGTTTCCGATAAGATCGGCGTTATCAACAACCTCCTCGAAAAATGCGACAAGATCATCATCGGCGGCGGTATGGCTTACACCTTCTTCAAGGCGACCGGTCACGACGTAGGCACCTCCATCCTCGATACCGAGCACGTAGAGGACGCCAAGGCGATGCTTGCCAAGGCTAAGGAAAAAGGCGTAGACTTCCTTCTTCCCGTTGACAACATCATCGCTACCGAGTATGCTCCCGACGCTACCAACATGCGTATCTACTCCGATTCCATTCCCGACGGCTGGATGGGTCTTGACATCGGTCCCGTTACCGCCGAGCTGTTCGCCAAGTCCCTCAAGGGCGCAGGCACCGTGATCTGGAACGGCCCGATGGGCGTTTCCGAGTGGGATAACTTCGCTCAGGGTACCATCGCCGTAGCCAACGGCGTAGCCGAAGCTACCGAGGCGGGCGCTATCTCCACCATCGGCGGCGGTGACTCCGCGGCTGCCGTTAAGAAGCTCGGCTTCTCCGACAAGATGAGCCACATCTCCACCGGCGGCGGCGCTTCCCTTGAATTCCTCGAGGGCAAAGAGCTTCCCGGCATCGCCTGCATCGACGAAAAGTAATTATCAAATCATGCAAAAACGGGCTGTCTTTCCGACAGCCTTGTTTTGCGAAATGAGTTTTCAGAAGAATAGAAAGGAACTGACATCATGAATAAAGCAACAAGAAAGACCGTTATCGCGGGCAACTGGAAAATGAACAAGACTCCCTCCGAGGCCAAGGCTCTCATCGAAGAAATGAAGCCCCTCGTAAAAGACGCCGACTGCGACGTCGTACTCTGCGTTCCTTACGTTGACATCCCGGCCGCCATCGAGGCAGCCAAGGGCTCCAACATAAAGATCGGCGCCGAGAACGTACATTTCAAGGCTTCGGGCGCTTACACCGGCGAGATCTCCGCCGATATGCTCAAAGAGCTCGGCGTGGAATACGTTGTGATCGGCCACAGCGAAAGAAGACAGTATTTCGGCGAGACCGACCAGACCGTCAATCTCCGCACCCTCGCGGCTCTCAACGCAGGCCTCAAGACCATCGTTTGCGTAGGTGAAAGCCTTGAGCAGAGAGAGCTCGGCTACACCGAGACTCTTCTGAAATTCCAGACCAAGATGGCTCTCACCAACGTAACGGCTGAGCAGCTCAAGAACGTTATCATCGCTTACGAGCCCGTATGGGCGATCGGCACGGGCGTTACCGCGACCGACGATCAGGCGGACGAAGGCAACGGCTTTGTAAGAGCGGCTATCGCCGAAGCTTACGGCGCAGATGTGGCCGAGACCGTTACCGTTCAGTACGGCGGCTCCATGAACGCCAAGAACGCCGAAGGTCTTCTCTCCAAGGTAAACGTTGACGGCGGTCTGATCGGCGGCGCTTCCCTCAAGGCTCCCGATTTCTCCGTGATCGTTGCCGCTGCTTCCAAATAAGGAGAAAAACATGAAAAAACCTGTTGTATTATGCATCATGGACGGCTTCGGTATCCGTAACGTTACCGAGGGCAACGCCATTTATACGGCAAAAACTCCCAACCTTGATAAGTTCTTCAAAGAGAATCCCTTCACCACCATCGGCGCTTCCGGTCTGGACGTAGGTCTTCCCGACGGACAGATGGGCAACAGCGAAGTAGGTCATACCAATATCGGCGCGGGCAGAGTCGTTTATCAGATGCTCGTAAAGATCTCCAAGTCCATCAAGGACGGCGATTTCATAAAGATCCCCGCGCTCATCGACGCGATGGAGAACTGCAAAAAGAACGGTACCGCCCTGCATCTGATGGGACTTCTCTCCGACGGCGGCGTTCACAGCCACATCGAGCACATGTTCGGCATCCTCGACATGGCGAAGGCTTACGGTCTCGATAAGGTATACGTTCACTGCATCATGGACGGCAGAGACGTTTCCGTCACCTCCGGCAAGGGCTTCATCGCCGATACCATCAAAAAGATGGACGATATAGGCCTCGGCAAGATCGCCACCATCACCGGCCGCTATTACGCGATGGACAGAGACTTCGCGTGGGACAGAGTGGAAAAGGCTTACGCCGCGTTCGTTTACGGCGAAGGCATTGAAGATCCCGACGCCGTAGGCTCCATGCAGAAGTCCTACGACAACGGCGTGACCGATGAATTCATCATCCCCACCGTTGTAAATAAAGAAGGCACCATCAAGGCGAACGATTCCGTGATCTTCTTCAATTTCCGTCCCGACCGTGCGCGTCAGATCACCCGCACCTTCGTGGATCCGGAATTCACCGGCTTCGAGAGAAAGAACGGTTTCTTCCCGCTGAACTACGTGTGCATGACGCAGTACGACGAGACGATGCCGAACGTAAGCGTTGCTTTCCCGCCCGAAGAGCTGAAAATGACCTTCGGCGAATATCTGCAGGAACAGGGAAAGACCCAGCTCCGTATCGCCGAAACGCAGAAATACGCGCACGTTACGTTCTTCTTCAACGGCGGCGAGGAAAAAACCTTCAAGGGCGAGGACAGAATTCTCATTCAGTCCCCCGACGTACCCACCTTCGATATCCAGCCTGAGATGAGCGCGTATCCCGTATGCGACGCGGTATGCGAAAAGATAAAGAGCGGCGAATACGACGCCGTGATCCTCAACTTCGCCAACTGCGACATGGTAGGTCACACCGGCGTTTTCGACGCGGCCGTCAAGGCTGTGGAAGCCGTTGACGAGTGCGTAGGCAAGGTGGCGGAAGCTACTCTTTCCATGGGAGGCGTGCTGTTCATCACTGCCGACCACGGCAACGCCGATATGATGATCGGCGACGACGGCAAGCCCTTCACTCCGCACACCACCAATCCCGTTCCGTTCTGCGTACTGGGATATCCGTGCGAGCTCAAAGAGGGCGGCAGACTTGCCGATATCTGTCCCACGATGCTCAAAGCCATGGGACTTCCCCAGCCCGCCGAAATGACCGGCGAAAGCCTTATAAAGTAAATCAAAGAATACAGCTCCGTTACGTTAATACCCATTAACCTGCGGAGCTGTTTTTTCAGGGAGATAAAAATATGCTTCAGAAATTGATGAGTTTTTTTACCGCCGTACAGATGTTTTTTCTTTCTTTTTTCAATATGATGGGTATAGGGAACAAATACGCTTTTGATATCGACGCCGGCGAGCTCGGAAACGACGTGCCGAACTTCGCGAGCAACGTGAACGTCTGGGATATGGGTACACAGTTCATCGGCGCAACAAAGAACACGGAAAACGATATCTTCGATTTCGTGGAATACGTGCAGCTCATGCAGTGTACGGGCGGCGACGCGAGCCGTGACCTGTTCAAAGATCCGAACGATTTTTCCGTATTGGACGACTATGATTTTTCACGGCTGATCGCAAACTGCCGCGGCATCATAAACTTAGGCGCGAAACCGCATCTGAAGCTCGGCAGCGTTCCGCTCAAATACACAGCCAACGCGGAGGAATGTGTTTTCTCCGGCAACGTGTATCCCCCCGATGATTATAATGTATATTATAATTATATAAGGGCGATGGCGGAGACGCTCGTGGAGGAATTCGGAAAAGAGGAAGTCGCCTCGTGGCATTTCGGCGTGATGACCGAATATGAAAACGCCGACTGGTTCATGGCGAAGAGCGGCGATCCCCTGGATACCGCGAAAGAATACTGCAAGCTCTACGACTACACCGTACAGGCGCTCCTCGACGTGCTCGGAAAGGATATTTACGTCGGCGCACACTCGATGAGCGTTACCGAGGGTCTTTGGAACGAGGAGATCTTCATCTGCCACTGCGCGAAGGGACAGAATTACGCGAACGGAAAAATAGGATCGCATATAGATTACCTTTCCGCCTCGTTCTATGATTCGAGCCTCGGGCAGTTCACGAGCGGCAAGACTCTGTATGAAACGATCTCCTACCTCAAAAACGCCGCCGAAAAATACGGATTACACGGTCTGAAATTCGGTGTGGACGAAGGACGTCTTCTCGTAGGTACACCGGGCAGAGAGAACAACGAGATCCTCTCCCGCTCCACCGGCTACACGTGGCAGGGGGCTTACGACGCGCGTCTGTACTCCCAGCTCTGGGCAGCGGGCGGCGACTATTTCTCCTATTGGGACTTCTTCTCCGACGGCCTGATCCATGGCGTACCGATCATCAGCTATCACGTTTCCCGCCTTATTTCCGGCTTCGCCGGATCGAAGACCGCGCCTGTCACGCAAACGAAGCGCGGCGGCATCC
The DNA here is from genome assembly GCA_045616815.1 of Acutalibacteraceae bacterium. Lineage (GTDB taxonomy): Bacteria > Bacillota > Clostridia > Oscillospirales > Acutalibacteraceae > RUG806. The sequence goes on along the minus strand of JAZLHN010000030.1, from coordinate 7,103 downwards.
GTGACGCCGAAATAAACGTCTGCTCCGCTTTCGACGAGGAAAACGGCATTCTCCGCGCATACGCCTACAACTTCAAAAACACGCTCGACTATACGCGTTCCGCCGACGTGACGCTGAACGTAACGGTGCCGCAGTTCTCCGACGGAGAGGTAAACGTTACCATGTACCGTGTCAACGATGACTGCAACTGGTTCGACGAGTGGCAGGCCGACCGCGTGAAATACGGCATCACCGATGACTGCTTCTCCTGGAGCCCCGACGACGGCGTTCTCGGTGCGATGGACGACAGCCGTGCAAGAAGCATTTTCAACAACGAACTGAAACCGCAGTATATGGAATACGCGAAGCTCGTTCCCGAGACCTTCACCGCCGAAGTCAAGGACGGAAAGCTCACCCTGAACGTCAGTATCGAAGCCAATACCGTGGTATTCTTCGAAATAGCCGGATAAGTTTTTTCAGCGGGCGAAGCAATATAAAGTTTCGCCCGCCATATGCAAAAAGACCGCATCAAGGGTGCCTTCACTAAAGGATAAATCGTCTAAAAACACATCTTCCAGCGAATAACTGCTTCAAAAGCGGTCGGAATACATCAGTATGCCGACGTCTTTTTCATTGCTCTTCATCTGAAATATGTTGTTTTTAGATACGCAGTAGTTTTGAATGAGATAGAATCGAGCGAAAACACCGCTGACAAAACCGCCGATATACTCAGAGTTTCAAGGTTTTTCAGCAAGTTTGCGCCGATTATAGCCATTCAAAACCGTTTTCTCCTTTAGTGAAGGCACCCAAGCGGTCTTTTTTTGTTACAACGATATGCCTATTTCTTCAAACAATCTGTGTACCTGTTCTTCCGACAGATGGATATGGTCGTCGTCGCAGAAATACACTTTATAATCGTCTGCTTCTTTTTTCCGGATATAAGTAATATTGTTTATATTAATAATATAGTCCGCTGCGTCCTTCGACGTGATTTTGATAAACTGTTTCATTTTCAATCCGCTATCAATGCGAGGGCTTCGCCTCTCGTTCTTGCGTCGGAACGGATCACACCGCGCAGTGCCGACGTTCTCGTCTTCGCGCCGGCGGCTCTCGCGCCGCGCATCGTCATGCACAGATGCTCGGCTTCCACGATGACCGCCACGCCCTTCGGGTGCAGATTATCGTTCAGGAAGTCGGCGATCTGGGACGTGAGTCTTTCCTGTATCTGCGGACGGCGGGCAAAATTGTCAACGATACGGGCGAGCTTGGAAAGCCCGATCACCTTGCCGTCGGCAGGGATATACACGATATGCGCCTTACCTACGAACGGGAGCAGATGATGCTCGCACATGGAATAAAGCGGGATATCGCGCACAACGACCATTTCATCGTTGTCCTCTTCCGAAAAGACTTTCAGAAACTGCTTCGGGTCGTTTTCCAGTCCCGAGAATACCTCGGCGTACATATTGGCTACGCGCTTCGGCGTTTCGACAAGGCCTTCCCTGTCGGGGTCTTCTCCTATGGCGATCAGGATCTCTCTGACCGCGTTTTCTATTCTCTCTTTATCCATTGATCCCACCACGCTTATCTGTTATAGGTTACGGTATAGCACCCGGAACGGAAACCGAGTCCGAGAGCCGAAGAAAGCTTGCCCACGCCCGTGAGCATCATATCACCGACGAGGATATTCCGGACGTAGCCGCGGTTGGAGTCGATGGAACACGAATGCTCCACGATATCGAACCACGTCGCCGGGTCGGCTCCGAGGGTAACACCGGGATAATAATTTTTTATTTTTTGTTCAATGTAACTGCGGGGATAGACGTATACGAGCGCGAAATATTCGCCCTGCGGAGAGGTGACGTGATTGCCGTAACCGTCGATGACCTCGAACGAACGGCTGCCGGATTCGGAATAGCGGTAAACGCCGATCTGTCCGGCAAGCAGATATTCAAACGGGCTCCTTACCGCCATGGGATAGGTACTGCCCGAGCCCCACGCATAGCCGCTGGAAATGCTCGCGCCCGCATGGAATGCCGAATACACGGTCATAACGGGCAAAGCATAAGGATCGCTCCCTAACGTAACGTACTGTCCGATCACGGAAGCGACCGCGTTCTTCAGCTTATCGGAGCATCTGGAAAAGTTTCCCGCCACGCCGATATTATTGGAATTGCCGCTGTAGTTATAGTATTTGAAAAGCGTATAGACCGCAACGGCCTGCGCTTTGATCGCATCGTCGTCCGCGGCGATACCGCCGATCTCCATGCTCGTGATCGCCGCCACGATCTCATACACCGACCATTCGGTGCCGTTGTAAAAAACGGTGGGATGATAGGTCGGATCAAGAGCGATATACGAACCGGGGAAGTAATAGCCGAGAATCTCGGCGTAATTATACCCCGCGTTCGACATATACACGGCGCCCCACTGCGACATACCGACGCCGTGACCGTTCCCGTACACGGTGAACGTGAACGTGTCGTGTCCCGCGGCAACGACCGGTGCGGCAGGCGCGGGAAGGGTAAAGATCGTCGTATCGCGATTTCCCGTTTCCGGTGCATCGGCAATGGTAAGCGTGACCGTTTTTCCATTGAAGTTTTCCAGACCGACGCTGGCCCTTAAAATAAGCCGGGCATCCGCCGCGTCCGCTTTGCCGTTGGAATCGACGTCACATATTTTTATAATATTCGGATTGGAATTTTCCAATCCCACCGACAGCCGCAAGGCAATGCGGGCGTCGGCGGCACTTATATCACCGTCGGTATCCGCGTCGCCTAAAAGCACGTTCATCTCCGCGGCGAATACCGGAAAAACACTCAGAGCCGTCAGGATAAAGCACAGCAATACGGCGGCCAATTTATTCATCTTTCTTTTCATACACACCAAGATCCGTTCGCGATATCCGCGAAAGTTTTATCCGAGAGCCGCGGCGGTTTCGGCGGCTTCGGAAGAGGTCTCTTCGGAGACGTTTTCCGAAGTTCCTTCATTTTCTTCGGTCTTTTCCGCGTCGGAAGCGTCGATCTCCGGTACCTTCACTTCGCTGTCGGAGATCGTCTGCTGACTGAATATCGCCGGGAAATGATTATGCATCCAATCCTGCAGGGAATAAGAATTCGACGTAAAGATAACGCCGCCGGCGATACACAGCAGAATGATCGCCGCGCCGACGATCGCGATGAGCGTTCTGTACTTCTGCACCTTTTTCGGCTCATCGGGCGCGGTCATCTTATTATAGCCTCTGTCTTCACTGATGATATCGGTGAGCAGTTTGCAGAGTTCGGCACAGCATCTCTGCATGAAATCGGAACTGCTCTCCCACGCGTAGGATTTCACTTCGCGCACGGTGGTCTGCTTATCATTTGTGACCGCCATAAATACGGTGAGGTGCTCCTTGCTGTTTTCGTCCATATAATAGGCGTTGGACATAACGATACCGTAGGGCACACCCTGCAGCTCCGCGGCGGCGATGGAAAGATTCACCACGTATTCGGAGGGACGCATATTGCCTCTTTCCTCACTGCGGGGAGTTTTCGTTATAAACTTCGGCAGAAGCTCGGAAACGGAAATATAATCGCAGAAAAGATCGGCGGTCTTCGTGAGCGCGAGAGCGATATTCACGTTCTCCTTTTCCATGACGTCATGGAGCGGCAGAGCGTAGATATGCTCTGCATACACCGTGGGAATGCTGATACCGTACACCGAATTGATGAACGGGATGACCTGTGCGCCGAGCAGAGGGCAGGCTCTGTCCGCAGAATAGGGCAGAAAAACGATGCTCTGCTCGCCTCTTACCGAAGCGAAACCCGAATACTGTCCGTCCGAAGAAATGAACGTTTTGCCGTTTTCCGGAAGTTTTACGTGCGTATCCGCGAACTGCGGGTCGGTCTTTATCAGCTCCGGAGCGAAGCGCATGGCTTTTTCGAGAGCGGCTTTATTCTCCGAAAGCCGGATACCGAACGCTCTGGCGATGATCTTTTTTATCGAACCGTAATTCTCCTGAGCAGCGAAGAACCACACCGACTGCGCATCGGAAAAAGCACTCCGGATGGATCCCGCGGCATCTTTTACCGAAGCATAATATTCTATATCGCCTTCTTCACCGAGCTGTTCGGAAAAAGTTTTCCGCAGCATGGTGTCAAAGAGGCTGTCTTTGGCGGAACCGTCGGTTCCGAGAACGAATAACCTTATCCTCATATTCTTTCCTCTCACATACCGGTTTGATTTAAGTTTCGGGAACGGAAGCTTCCGATGCGGGAGCTTCCGTCGACTCCGCGGGCGGAGCTTCCGTGGGCGGCGTTTCCGTATGGGGCGCTTCTGTCGGCTCCTCCGGCGCTTCGGTCACGGGCTCTTCCGCTTCCGACACAGGTTCTTCGGCGATGCTTTCCGTAGTCTTTTCCTCCGCCGCCGTTGTCTTTTCCTCCTTGGTCGTGGCTTCGGTGGGAGCCGCGTAAGGATTCGTTTTACCCTTCCGCTCGTACCACGTCTGCGGGTAATGCGCGTTCTGATTGTAATAGACCCGCGCCTGATCGATCTCTTCGCTCTCTCCGTCCCTGAGCTGACGGGCGAATACCGCGAGTCGGCCGGAATCAAGAACGTAGGTACAGCAGGTATAGAGCGTCATGATATTATCGTTTTCATCCACGTCGACGCCGGTATGGATGATCGTACGATCTTCGATCTGATCCAAGATCTGATTGAGATGAGACGTTGAATGGAATTCCGGATACAGATAGCTCCATACGTAGCCGTTATCCTCGCTCGGATGGCTGTTGGTAAGTACCACCGCGAAGACCTTCCATTTTGTTTGTCCGTACAGTGTATCAAGCGTTACGATGGGAGATTTCAGATATCCCTCTACGGTCATATAGTTGATAAGATCGTGGAACATCAGCTTATCGTTGGCGTTGTGCCCGAAAATAATGGTGTTTTTGCTGAAGCCATCGCTGCCCATCTTACACTGATAATGAACGAACGGATTTCCGAAACGGGTGTATTCGTCGTAAATATTGTGTTTGAGATGATAGCTGTTGTCTTCCGCCTGAAGAAGCGCCGTGTTGATCCTCGTATTGTCTATTTTGAGCCAACCTACAAAATGCTGATTCATGGCGTAAAGCTTGGAATATTTGATATTCATGCCTTCCGGGAATTCGATGTCCGGATACTGCGCCTTGATCTGTGCCCATGCGTCTTCAAGGTCGCCTTCGCCTAAATTATCGAGCTCGTTTATTTCATCTTCAAACGAATTGGTATCTTTGATGCGGCCGACGTAATCCACGAAATAATTGCCGAGGAAGCCGAGAGCGCACACGAGAGCGATACACGAAACGATTCTTATGCACTTGCGTACGATCTCCGCGCCGTCATCGCCCTTTACGGGGAAATTCCGGTTGGCGAACGCCTTCATCGCCGTTTTCGAGAAACGCGTTCTGAAAAAGAATCCGATACGCTGTCCGGCTTTCATTTTCATATTTCTGTCGCGTACCGTATTTTCCTTGAAAACGTCGGAACGCTGATTTGCGAAAAGCTTTATCGCTTCTTCCGCCGCGGATTCATTAAAGGAAAAATCGTCCGGCTCCGGTTCGGGGAGCACTGCAGGCTCCGTTTTCTCCGCACTGCCCGGCGTATTTTTCCTTACGGAGGCTATTGCGGAAAGCCTTCCGATATCCATCGGCACTCCGGGTCTTTCCTCGTCGGTGACGCGGGGAACGCTGTTTCGTTCGAGTCTTGCCTTTTTTTCTTCCAACGCGCGAAGACGTTCTCTCTCCGCCGTTTCTCTGTCTTCCCTGCGCTTGTTTGCTTCGTTCACCGTGGCCTGCCAGCGCAGTCTGAATTGTTCATCCGCATCGTAATTTTTGGAAAACGCATTCAATACGGCGTCATCCGCGGATCTTTTCTCCGGAACGTTGTTTTCCGGTGTATTTTCATTGTTCATCGGCTTGTTTTTCTCTCCTGAGGAAAAATTATATAAATATTAGCTTCTACTGCCTTTTATTTTCTCTTTTTGCGTCCGAACAGTCCTCGGCCGGATCGCTCTTCCTCCGCCGTGCCGAAGGTCTCTTCCAGCGACTGCTGTCTTTTGCGGGACATGCTGTCGTCACGCGGCTCAAACTGCTTTATATCATCGTCGGAAAGCGGATCGATGTACGCGGGATTCACGGAAACGGGGCCCGTCATCGGCCGGCCGCCCGCAACGAACGAACGGGCGTAAGCGGAATCGCCCCGCAGCATATTGTCCCGCTTGATGGCTTCGCGTTTGGCGGCCTCTTCTTTTGCTTTTTCCTCCCAGTCGGCGTCGAAGACCACTCTTTCTTCGGCTTCTCCCACGCCCATCGAGGGATAGCGCACCTCGCCCCCCGAAGTGAATTCGGGTCTCTGCGCCTGCCGTTCGGCGGCAACGTAGGCCTCCTTTGCGTAAACCGGCAAGCGGTCGGTGATGCGTCTCGTCATATCGGGCTTCGGACGGGGTTTCAGGTCGGGATCTTCATATTCCACGCGCGGAGTGCTCTGCGGCTCGTCCGAACGGTCGGAAAGATCGAACGCTAATGTGTCGGCTATATTGACGGCACTCCCCCCGAGATATTTCGCGTACATCTCGGTAAACTCATCGTTGAAGCCGCCGTCTTCTCCCATGATATCTTTCAGTATTTCGTCAACGGACTCGTTGAGACCCTCCGTCAGCGGATTTTTTATCTCTTCCATGATGATGACTCCTTTTCAGAAAAGTAGAATATCGGAATCGGCGATCAATCCGAAGCCTTCCAGCACGGGACGCCCGCGTAAGGATTCGAAAGACCGTTTATATCGTAATACAGCTGCGGCATACGTCTGTTTTCATTCTGATAGGCGTTTGCAACCTGCGGCTCGGCGTTTTCGCCGGCTCTTACGAGTCTTGCCATAAGCACCGTGCGTGCCTCGTGATAATCAAACTTATTGAGTATGTACGTACAGGTGGAAAGACAGAGTATTTTATCCGTGGGCTGATAGTCGATATCGGGATTCACAAACCAGCTCCTGGTGATGCATTCGTTGATGAAGCCGGGCGTCTCCGCGTCTGTGATATAGGGGTCCCAATAGTAGAAAACGCTGCCGCCGGCGTCCTTCGCCTCCACCGTGCAGGTGAA
>JAZLHN010000029.1:0-7104 GCA_045616815.1 Acutalibacteraceae bacterium | reverse complement strand
AACGATATATTGTTATAGTTGCTCCCGTTTGTACCTGCTTTTATATAAACGGGTACGGGCGAAGCCCGTCCACATCTCAACTTTCAACTCTCAACTTTCAACTCTCGGCAGTTTAGCGGCGAAGCCGCTAAACTGCAATTTATCGTTTCGATATAACAAAAGACACGCCGAAATTTCAGCGTGTCTCAATAAAAAAATAACACAATTCCGAATTATTTTATGATCTTATACTGCTTCATCAGCTCGACTCGTTTTTTGCCGATCTCCACGGTGAGGGAGGAATCGTTTCCGCCTTTGAAATAAGAGAATATCCTCTGCGCCCATGCCGCGGGCAGGAGAGCCGGATGTTTTTCGAGATAGGGGTATTTCTTTACGAGTTTTTCTCTCGGCGGGAATACCGAACGTAGCACCGACGTTTGTTTGCCGTCAGCCGCGGCAGCGACCGTGTTGAGTGTGATCGTCGCGGAATGCTGCCGTTCCTCGGAGTCCGCGCCGTATATCGCGCCGCACAGGACGTCGTCGAGCAGGGGGACGATATCAAGCTCTTTGTCAAACGCCGGATAAGCGGCGGCAATCGGCGTCAGAACGAGCCCGAAATATTTCTCCCCGATGAGCAGCACGGCGTTCAGAAAAACGTCGGCGTGCACTTCGGCGCATTTCGTGAAAATATCGTTCCAGTCGAAACGTCCTCCGGCGGCGAAAAGCGCGATATCGCAGAGCTGCCGTATGCCGATGCCCGCGTGGATGAAATGCTTGTAGGCGTGGAGGATCAGATACAGCATGTGTATATCGTCCTTCGGCGCGAAAACGGAGACGCCTTCCGGGGAATATTCGCGCGGGGCTTCGAATACGTTTTCGAAGAGGTCGTTGAACGTGCGGAAAAGGCTGTTTTTCGGGTCGAAAAACGCATTGTGAAGCTCGATCCGACATCCGGTCTGCGGATGCAGAAAACCGATCTCAAAGGCGTGTTCGTCGGCATTATCCGCCGTGAAGCCGAGCTGCAGAAGCTTATCGCGGCAAAGAGCGAAGTCTTTTTCGCAGGCGATGAGGTCTTCATCCCCCGAGGGGCGCATATCCGGCTCCGGGTAATACGACCGGCATACGACGCCCTTCACGCACAGAGGTTTCGCGCCCGTTTCGAGGAGCTTTCCGTATACCTTGAGAAATTCGGCGGTACGAACGGTCTGCCCCGTCGTCTGCCGCAGAACGGCGCCGCGCAGAAGGGAAGTCTGGTTTTCGGTGAGGATACCGGAACGCAGGAGTGTGCTGCCCGCCATGGGGAGAAGCTTATGCAGCATCGCCTTTTTCATGAACAACGAAAAATCTCCGTCCGGAAGTTCGTTCCTTCCGGACAGAGTCTCTTTTTTTATATACGCCGAAAAGGCGTGTAGCAGTAATTCATCCGTGGCGTTCAAAATATCACCCGTGTGTTTTTTATCGTCTTTTGGAATAGCTGCGGCGTGTGGACAGCATCCATATCCCGAGCGACAGCGCGACCGCGCCGCACGCGATGAGCAGGATGAGCTGAACGTTGTCACCGTATTTCGTGTAATCGAAATAGCCGCCGATGAGATTGAAGCATATATGGCAGAGGATCGAAGCCCACAGGGAGTTAAAGCGGATGCATACGAGGTTTAAGACGATGCCGAGCACGAACGCATAGGTGCTCTGTACCGGATTCAGATGGATGAGCCCGAAAAGAAAAGCCGTGATGAGCACCGACGATGCGGTGGAAAAGGCCTTGTCGAGGGTGTGGAAGATGGCGCCCCGGAAGATCATTTCCTCGCACACGGGCGCTAAAAGCACCGTAGCGAGCAAAGAGAGCTTATTATCCGGAACGATCGCCATATCCATCAGATCATCGTAAAATTCCATGATGCTTTCCGGGATCGGTATCAGCTCGAGCAGCCATGAGATGACGGGCGCGAGAGCCGCAGCGAACACGACGGAAACGACGATGCCGGTGAGGGATATTTTCTTTATCCCCAAAGAAGCGGAAAGCTTATTGCCGCCGATTTTTACGATCATTATCGCCAACAGAGGGGTGATCACGTTGGCGAGCACGAGCACCGCCGGCACCGTACCCGCGGAAAGCTCCTCTATATCGCTCAGACCGTTGGCGGCGATGCTTGTTACCGACGCGGCGATCGACAATACGATCTGTACGCCGGCGAACAGCAGCAGCCATAAAAGAGAAATGCCGAATGCTTTTGAACGTTTCATATCCTTATTCCTTTATTTCGGTTTCCACGCCGGCGAGGTAGCGGATGATATCCTTACGCTTGATGATACCGATGAAAACGTTTCTGTCGTCCACGACCGGCACGAAATTCTGGCTGTAGGCGCGGGAAAGGATCTCATCGACGGAAGCGCTCGCGTTCACCGCGACGTAGTCACGCCGGATGATGTTTTTGAGATACGTTTTTTCAAGACGCTTTAAGTCCGGTTTCGCGTCGTTGTAGAGCGCCCAGAGAAAATCGCCTTCCGTCACGGTACCCTTATAGCGCCCCTCCTCGTCGATGACGGGAATGGCGGCGTAGCCGTGATATTTCATTTTTTCAAGTCCCTGACGGACGGAGGAGTCGTATTCCACGGTCTCCACCTCCGCTTTGGGCGTGAGAAAATAAAGGATATTCATAAATGATCTCCGTTCATTGTTTGTTGCGGGTCTATTTTACCAAGAGGTCCTTAAATCATCCTTATTTTTCCAGACCGAAATAGGCGGCGGCATTGCCGAAGGAGATATCCTTTACCACCTCGGAAAGGAACGCGATGTCGGCGGGATATTCGCCGTTTTCCACGAGATTTCCGATAAGCTCACAGAGGATCCTTCTGAAATACTCGTGACGCGGATAGGAGAGGAAGGAGCGGGAGTCCGTCACCATGCCCACGAATTTGGAGAGAACGCCGAGATTCGCGAGCGCGGACATCTGCTGACGCATGCCCTCGATATTGTCGTTGAACCACCACGCGGAGCCGAACTGGATCTTGGAAGCGGCTTCGTCACTCTGGAAGTTGCCGAGCATGGAACCGAGCACGTAGTTGTCCTTCGGGTTGAGCGTGAAAAGAATGGTACGGGGCAGACTGTTTTCCGCGTCGAGCGAGTCGAGCAGCCGGGAGAGCTTATAGGCGACCGCGCCGTCGTCGATCGAGTCGTAGCCCGCGTCGGGACCGAGCTTCGCGAACATTTTCGCGTTGTTGTTGCGCATGGGGCCGATGTGCATTTCCATCGCCCAGCCGCGTTTGGCGTATTCCTCGGCAAGGAAGCGGAACAGCTCCGTTTTGTAGCCCTCCGCCTCTTCAAAGGTGAGTTCGTTTCCGCCGAGCTTCTTTGCGAATACGGCTTCGAGCTGCCCGTCGGTCATTCTCTTATAGGGAACGGGCGTGAAAGCGTGGTCGGTGGCGCGGCAGCCCATCTCCTCAAAGAATTCTATGCGGGAAAGAAGAGCTTTTTTCAGTTCTACGAAAGTTTTTATCTCTTTACCGTACACTTTTTCGAGAGAAGCAAGCCACGTCAGGAAAGCGGGCGCTTCGATCGCGAGTGCTTTGTCGGGACGGAACGCCGGAAGCACTTTGCACTTAAAAGATTTATCTGCGGCGATGAGCTTGTGATATTCGAGCGTGTCGGCGGGATCGTCGGTGGTGCATACGCACTTTACGTTCGATTTTTCGATCAGCTCACGGGGCGTGAAGCCGCCCGCCGCGATCTTGGCGTTCGCTTCGTTCCATATCTCGTCCGCCGTCGCGGAAGAAAGGGGTTTGGTGATGCCGAAATATCTCTGCAATTCGAGATGCGTCCAGTGGTAAAGCGGATTGCCGATGAAGTTCGGCATACATTCCGCCCACGCCTTGAATTTTTCATACGGAGTTTTGTTTCCGGTGATATATTCCTCGCTTATGCCGCAGCCGCGCATGCCTCTCCATTTGTAATGGTCGGCCGCGAGCCATAATTCGGCGATATCGCGGGGCGTTTTGTTTTCATAGATCTCTTTGGGCTGAAGATGGCAGTGCCAGTCGAAGATGGGTTCGTCCTTGCACGCGGCGTAAAGCGTTTTCGCGGTTTCGGTGGAAAGCAGGAAATCCTCTCCCATAAACTGTTTCATGATGCTCCTCCTTATAATTCAAGAAGATTGATGGCCTTGGTGGGGCACGCTTCCGCGCACGCGCCGCAGGCGGTGCACTTGGAATTGTCTACCTTCGCTACGTTTCCGTCCATGGAAACGGCTTCGTTCGGACAGTTCTTCACGCACTTGGTACAGCCGATGCAGCCGGCGCTGCACTGTTTTCTCGTGATCGCGCCCTTGTCGCGGTTTTTGCAGAGCACCGCAGCGGTCATCTGTCCCTTGGGCATTAAGTCGATGATGCCCTTCGGGCAGGTCGTGATGCACTTCTTACAGGCGATGCAGGCTTCGGGGCTTACGACGGCCACGCCGTTGCAGAGCATGATGGCGTTCTGCGGGCAGGCTCTCGCACAGTCGCCGAGACCGATGCAGCCGAAATCGCACGCCTTATCGCCGCCGAAGAGCTGAGCCGCCATGCGGCAGCTCTGTACGCCGTCGTACTGCATGATGGTGTTGGAGCACTCTTTCGTACCCTTGCAGCATACCACCGCCGTCATGGGTTCCACGGACGCCGCCGCGAGTCCCATGATGGAGGCTATTTTCTGAGAAACTTCATTTCCGCCGGGATTGCACAATCCCGTTTCCTTCGTTTTGCCGGAGGAGAGAGCGGCGGCGTAGCCGGAGCAGCCGGAGAAGCCGCAGGAGCCGCAGTTGGCACCGGGAAGGACTTCTTCGATCGCGGCGGCCTTTTCATCCACGGGCACGGCCATGACCTTGGAGAGAACGGCAAGAAGCAGACCCGCGAGGATACCGATTCCCGCTACGAGCAGAACGGCTAAAAGTATGGGATTCATTACGCTTCCTCCTTTCTCTTATAAAAGCCCGAGCCCTTCGACGATGCCCGTGAAGCCGAGAAAGCTTAACGACACGATCGAAGCGGCGATGAGTGTGATGGGAAGTCCCTGCAGGAACTTCGGTACGTCGGCGGTCTCGAGACGGGAGCGCACGCCGGAGAAGATCACCATGGCGAGCATGAAGCCGCCGCCCGCCGCGAGGGAGTTCACCATCGCGTGAGCGAAGCCGAAGCCGTACACGGCGTAGTCGGTGATGTTGTCGATGTTGAGAAGCACCACGCCGAGCACGGCGCAGTTGGTGGTGATGAGCGGCAGATAAATGCCGAGCGCGTTGTACAGGGATTTGACGTACTTCTTGAGTACGATCTCCACCATCTGTACGAGCGCCGCGATCACGAGGATGAAAACGATCGTCTGCAGATAGGCGAGGTCGTGTTTTTCAAGGAAGATATTGAGCGGATAGGTCACCGCGGTGGAGAGCAGCATGACGAAGATGACCGCCGCGCTCATGCCTACCGCCGTGTTGAGCTTTTTGGATACGCCGAGGAAGGGGCATATACCGAGGAATTTGGAAAGCGTGAAGTTCTGCGTCAGCAGACCCATTACGAGAAGAGCGATAAAGAATTTCATTTCTCCTCCGCCTCCTTTCTCTGTCCGCAAACAGCCGCGTGGGGACAGCCTTCACAGCCGTTGATGGACGCTTTTTTGAGTCCCTTGCGGTCGGCGAGCTTGTTGGCGAGCGCCATGATGAGACCGAAGCAGAAGAAGCCGCCGGCGGGAAGAATGAAGATGGTGATGGGGGAAAGACCGATCGAGGCGAGCTTTCCGGTGAAGTCAAAGCCCGTGAAGCCCTTGAGATCCACGAAGGAGAGCATCGTGTCGATGCCGGAAAGGAAGGTGCCGGCGCCGAGGATCTCTCTTACGGTGCCCATGCAGAACAGTGCGGCGGTGAAGCCGATGCCCATGCCGAGACCGTCTACCGCGGAAACGAGTACGGGATTTTTGCTCGCGAAAGCTTCCGCTCGGCCGAGGATGATGCAGTTTACAACGATCAGGGGAAGGAATACGCCGAGAGATTCGTCCAGAGCGGGTACGAACGCTTTTACGAGCATCTGTACCACCGTAACGAACGAGGCGATGATAACGATGTAGGCGGGGATACGCGCCTTCTCGGGGATGATCTTACGCAGCGCGGAGATGGCGATATTCGAGCAGATAAGTACGATGGTGGCGGCGATGCCCATGCCCACGCCGTTGACGACGGAGGTCGAGGTCGCGAGGGTGGGGCAGGTGCCGAGCACGAGACGCAGTACGGGGTTTTCTCTTAAAAGCCCCTTGGTCAGCTCTTTGCAGTAGCTTACTTTTTTCTTTTCACTCATTTTATTCGCCCTCCTTTGCCGTGATCTCATTGAAGCCCTCTCTGGCAGCGTTCACGCAGGCGGTGACCGCTTTCGAGGTGATGGTGGCGCTCGTCATGGCGTTGATCTCGTTCTCGCCGGCGCCTCCGCCCTTAACGACCGTGAGTTCGCCGTTCGTGCCGGTGAACTGCTGCTGCCAGTCGGGCTTTTTCGCGTTCATGCCGAGACCGGGCGTGTCGTTGATCGCGAGAATGCTGATGCCGGTCACGGCACCGTCCGCGCCGATACCGGTCATGAGCTCTACCTTGCCGCCGTAGCTGGAGGCGGAGGTGTTGAATACGTAGCCGAGGATGCTTCCGTCCTCCGCTTTGCCCGCCCAGCAAACGCTGCCGTCTTCGAGCGTGAGCTCTTCAAAGGAAACGGCGCCGGGAAGGACTTCCGCCTTGGATTTTTCCGCCGCGGCCGCGCTCGCTTCCGCTATTTTTGGAGCCGTGACGGAATTGACCGCCGCGAGGATGCCCGCGGAGACCGCGCATATCAGGAACAGAAGGACGGCGGTGCGCACGATGTCTTTTACGTCTTTGCTTTTCATACGGCCGCCTCCTTTTCTTTCTTTTCTTTTTTCTGCTTTATGAAACCGAAGTATTTCGGTGCCGTCGCTTTTTCAATGAGCGGGCAGAGTATGTTCATGAGAAGGATCGAATACGATACGCCCTCGGGAAGCGAGCCGTACAGCCGGATAACGGACGTGAGAAGACCGCAGCCGATGCCGAATACGATCTTGCCTTTGAGATTGACGGGGGAGGTGGTGTAGTCGGTCGCCATGAAGAA
>JAZLHN010000028.1:0-10154 GCA_045616815.1 Acutalibacteraceae bacterium | reverse complement strand
AAGCATTCGCCTTTGCCGCGCCGCAGCTCGGCATATACATGGCGTTGAGCTGTACGGTGTAGTCTCCGTGACTAAGACCGTCCAGATGCAGCATCGGTACCTGCGTGAGCGCGCCCTCGCTGTAATAAGTGTCGATCATGTAGGTCTTTACGCTCTTTTTGGTCGTCGCGTTCGTCACCTTCGCGGTGATGATACCGGTCGTAGCATCGCACGCGGAGATCAGGTCGAATCCCGTACCGGTGAAGGTGAACGTTGCGTTGGATGAAAGCTTTTTGTCTTTGTTCGGAGTGGCGAGGGCTGCCGTGCCGTCCGAATATTCTTCATTGCCGCCTGCGTATGCTTCAGCGGTCGAATAACCGTATACGTTGTCGGTGGAGATCGTCTGCGAACCGGAAGGATCGTCCACATCCCATGAGGCCTGCGTGGCGGTCGCATTCGCGTAGCTGAGCGCGGTTTCCTCAAACATAACGTTGGAGGCGGGAACGGCCTTATTGCTTACCCATGCGCCGTTTTCTTTGGAATACGAAGAGGTCTTTGCCGTGCCGAGCGTCGAGCCCTTGAAGCCCGCAACGCCGAGCGCATCGCCGCTGTCGGTCGGAGTGTCGGCGGAAGTGGGCTTTTGGGCAGTGATATCCTTGTTGAAGGGAAGACCGAAGTCGTAAACGATGGGTTCTTCCGTTGCCCACTGGGCATAGAGGGTGACTAAGCCTTTTTCCGTGAGTTCATCGGCGGTGTAGTCGCCTTCGGCAAAGGTTTGGGTGTTGTTTTCGTCCGACCAGTAAAGGAAATTATCGTCGTCGATATTCTCTATGGTAATATTTTCGGCTGCGTCATATTCAGTCTCGGTCGGTTCCGTACCATTAGCAAGAGATACGATGATATATTCCTTTGTTTCGGCATGATCGCAGACGGTGCATTTATGCTGTTTTTCGCCGCGCACGGTGGCGGTTGCGGTGGTCGTTACCGTCCAGTTGCCGTAGGTGCAGCTTGCGGTCGCACCGTATTCATTACAGCCGTTCACGCACTTAAAGGAGTGTGTGCCGTCATTGTTGCATTTCACTTCGCCTGTGTAGGAGTCTGAAAGCATATCTATGTATTCATATTTATGCTCGCTGCACCCGCTCCTCTTACAACTGAATGTCTTAAGACCTTTTTCAAGACATGTGGGAGCGGTAGTGATCTCGCCGTCGTTCCAGTCATGACCGAGAGCATTCCCGAAGGGCAGATAATCCACATCACTCATTGCGTCACAGCGTTCGCACTTAATCCAGTAGGTCGCGGGAGATGTACAGGTCGCCGCTGTTCTGAGATATGCTTCGGAGTGATCCTGCGTGTTAAACTTATGTCCGAGTGCTGCAATTATGACCGCGCCGCAGCGGGTACAGGTCTGTGACTCGGTGCAAGTCGCTGCCGCGCCGGGAGTGTGCCCGAGCTTAAGTCCGACTGTATAGGTTTTATCATCACCGCTCTTTTCGTTACAGCGGGAGCACTTGTAGTAATACACTGCCGCCTCGGTACAGGTCGCTGCGGATTTCAAATAATCGGGGGTATGATGGGTGTCATCCGTGAAATTATGACCATAAGCGTCGATGGGGCTGGTTTCCTCATGGTTACATACGGAACAGAAACGGTGCTTTGAACCCTCTAATACGCAGGTAGCGTCGGTAATCGTTGACCATTCGCCGTAGGAACAGCTTTCGGAAGCTCCCTTGGTCGTACCTACACCGTAAGCGTCACAGTGTGCACACTTATAGGAGTGCGTTTCGTCGCCGTTGTCTTTTATTCCGTTTTCCGGAGCAAACTGATGCTTCTGCCATGCCGACCATACGGTATTGTTCGTGCCGGTCGCGGCGGCAGTTGTCACCTTGGTACCGGCGGGCGATTCACCGTCGGGAACGATGTTGTTGTATTCGGTATACCATCCGAGGAAATCATAATCATCCGCAGAAACAGAGTTGTTTTCCGCCGCAGGAAGAGCGGAACCGTCCTGTGTCGAAGACCATTTGTCATCTCCGTGAGAGACCTGATCCCATTTTTCGGCGGTAGTAAGAATTATATTGCGGAAGCTTACGGCGTTACCCACATCGTCCGAACCGAACTGGAGCGTGAAATACGCAGCATTTTCGGGAGCAGTGAATTTCATACCGAGACCGCAGGAAACACCTGCCGTTGCATTGTTGGAGCCATCGTACAGACCATGATAAGCGGATGTCCATCCCTCCTGTACATAAGTGGCAACACCATTGGTATCGGCAATGGATACACAGTCAACGGAACCGTTATTATAGACGTGCGGATAATCCTCTACCTCGATCACATTTCCGTTTGTATCGTATGCTCGAAGGATGACTTCATAACCGCCGTCTGCCTGTGTGGAGTTGGCTTCATAATAAAGATAATATTCCTGTCCTCCGATCGCGGGAATTCGATAGGCGTTGGCATCAAGCATTCCGTTTTCCTGCGCTTTTCCGTCGGACATTGCGGTGCCGGTCACCGTGAAGGTGCGGTTGGCAATGCTGATCGCGGAGCAGCCGGAAACACCGGAGGAGCCGATATAAGAGTCATAAGAAAAGTAGTTATCAAGCCCTGTATCATGTACTCGATCCTGATAATTGATCGCATTGTCACAATTTGTGCAGTCCTGCCAGATCTGTGTATCGCTGTAAGTGTACCGATAGACATGGTCGATAGTGTTGATAGCTTCGGTGTACTGACTGCCGCAGGCCGAGCAGGTGTAGGTCATAACACCTTGGGTCGTGCAGGTGGGCTGAGTCGTTACAGAGGAGGTATAGCTATGCGCGGTGGTGGTATACTGCGCGTAAAGCGTTATTGCGGCAGTGGGCGTGTAGCTTGCGCCGCCGTTACCGATCTTCGTTCCGCCGGATGTCGCGGTATACCAACCGTTGAAGGTATAATGATTATTGCTGTCGTATGCCTTGGATGCCGTGGGAAGCGTTACGCTGCCGTTTGTCCATTTGGCGTACAGATTGACCGTCGCGTTCTGAGTGCTTGAAAGATTCGTAACAGACTGGCTGTTATCGTAAACTTTTGCACCGTCTGCCGAGGTCGCCCAGCCGTTGAAGGTCGCCGTAGCGGTGTTGGAGGACGTACCGCAGGTGCCGCCGTTGGCGTTGTAGGTCACGGTGTATGCCTTGGTAAAGCCGTTGGCGGTAAGAGCCTTTGCCACATTATAGGTATGCGTGGAAGAAGCGGTGGAGCCGCTGGTGCTTCCGTTGCCGTTATAGGCTACGGTGTATGTGATGGGCGTCCATTTGGCGGTCAGCGTGCCCGCCGCGGAGCCGAAGGTATAGGTACTGCCGCTCAAAGAACCGCCGCCGGAGAGCGTCCAGCCGCTGAACGTATAACCGGTTCTTGCATCGGGATTTTTTGGAGCAAAGGTACCGGCGAATGAACCCGTCACCGTCGTATTGGAGGTACTGCCGTTCCAACTGCCGCCGTTGGGGTTGATCGTAACGGTCTTGTCGTTGCCGAGGTAATAGAAGGTGCGCTGCTGCTGTTTGCCGCTCGCCTGCGACTGTGTAATGCAGTTGAAGGTCACGTTCGTGCCGGTGCCCGCGCTGCCGAGCCCGGTGTTCACGTCCGCGTTGGTAAACGTCGCGCCGACCGCCTTCTGATTCGCCATCAGCACGTTGCATTTATAGGTATAGTCGGTGTAGGTGGTGGATTTGAGCGCGACGGTATCGCCGACGTAGAAGTTCTCGGTTTCCACGGGATTGGTCACACCGGAGATATTCACGATCTTGTAGGTGTTGGAAAACGCGCCCGTATCGCTGAGCACCTTTACCACGCCGAGGTCGTTTACCTTGGCGGCGTTGTCGCCCGAATACTGTGTTCTTAACGTAGAGGTATAATTGTTGAGGTTGGTTACGTTGGAGCAGGAGGTCACGGTGGGGTTGCCGAGGGCTTCCGCAACGGATTTGAGGTAAGTTTTCCAGTTGTTGTAATCGGTGGTGCTCGAATACCATCCGGACTGGAAGCCGTATTTCTGCGCGTTCTGCACGGCGGTACGCCACGAGGATTTGTCAACGGCAGTAATATCCAGATAGTTATCCATGATGCCCCAGCAGCTATCGCCACCACTATATGTTTTTAAAGCACCGCGAATAAACATTCTTTCGGTTGTAACATTATTATCAATACGAGCATCACGAATGATATAATTTTTATTTTGTCCCGTTGTTCGACTGCCGGCGTAAATTGTGCAGGAATTATTCCATTCGCTGGGAGTTGTGTTTGAGTTTTTATCCCAATGACCACCGGAGGAAATCGCATCGCTTGCATTGGTGAGTTTGCCAACATACGCATATATGTTGCCGTTGCTGTTTCCTTCTGCATCAGTTACATACACTCCGCACACAAGGTTCGGTACATTTTTTAGATTAGTGTATCGGCTTGAATCAACATTTATATATCCGATAGCAGAACGTTCACGTGACATTACGGAATCGTCACCAGTCCAACAACCATGCTCATAGCTATGATAGTATCCACCTTTTGTAGGAAGGCCGCATTGCTGATCTCCGCTAAACCAACCATCAGGTCCATCTTCACCGTCTCCGAGAGTAGGTCCTCCCAACAGAGGAAGAAAATTATTTTTTGCGTAATAGTTTGCACCGGAAGAAATACCATGAATACCAGATACCCATGATAAACCTGAACCAAATGAGTTATCACCTCTTGTATTTTTAACTCTTGTTGAGGTGAAGATCGGGGAAAGATACGGCGCGTAGGCGACCGTGTAAGCGTAGAAGGTCGCGGACTGCCCGTTTGTCATGGTGCAGTTGATCGTCCATTCCAGCGTTTTTGTCTGCGAGGAGGAAATGCCGCTCGAAAGGGTCATCGTAAAACTGTCATCATAGAACAAACTGCCGTTTTTTGAGGTGCTGAAGTTGCTCAAGGTAGCCCCGTTGACCGAAACGGAAGAAACGGAGCTGATCTGCGGGGAGTAAATATAAAATTTACCCGCGGTCGCGCCGTTCGACTGATCCAGAGAAACCCCGCCGGAAGTACTGACCGTATTGTTGACGTAATACTTGACACTTGTCGTCGCGGTATTATAGTTACTCTGCGGCGTCATGTATACCGTTTCGGGAACACCGATCACGACGTTATATCCCGAAGAGGTGATCCTGCCGGTCGTGTCGGCATTTGCGGCAGTGTCGAAGCCGGAAAATGGGAAGAAGCATATTCCCGGCAAAACCATGGCGATCGCCAATATCATTGACAATACCTTTCTGCCGATGTGCGTTGTTTTTTTCATCTTTTGCATCACTTTACCTTTCCACAATAAAGAAATTTATATTTATATAATAATATAAACTGAAAATTAAAGTTAGTCAATGGATTATTTTCCATTATAAGGAAAATTTCTATTATTGAACACTTGAAAGAAAACTGTGCAAGCAAAAAAAACAAAAATAGCCACACTGATTCAGTGCGACTATTTGTTTCATATCACTTTGAACCTGTTTTTTTACGCGAGGATCCTTCCCATCAGCACGCCCATAACGGACGCCATCATGAGCCCCCTCGTCCAGCCGGAGGAGTCGCCGAGGCAGTGCAGTCCTTTTACGCTCGTGTTGAAGTTTTCATCCATCTTGATGCGGTTGGAATAGAATTTCAGTTCGGGGGAATAGAGCAGCGTTTCATAGCTCGCGAAGCCGGGCACAACCTCGTCCATCGCCTTGATGAAATTGATAATGTTTATCATCGCGCGGTAAGGCATCGCGGCGGTGATATCGCCCGCCACGGCATCCGGCAGGGTGGGTCTTAAATTGGACTGTGAGAGTTCTTTCGGCCACGTGCGCTTGCCGTCTAAAATGTCGCCGAAGCGCTGCACGAGGATGTGGCCGTTGCCGAGCATATTGGTGAGCTCTCCCACCTTCTGCGCGTATTCGATGGGCTGATTGAAGGGGGTGGAGAAATTGTGCGAAACAAGGATGGCGAGGTTCGTGTTGTCGGATTTCAGCTCCTTGTAGGAATGACCGTTGACGACGGCAAGGTCGTTGTCGTAGTTTTCCTGACTCACGAAGCCGCCGGGATTCTGACAGAACGTGCGCACCTTGTTCTTGAACGGCTGCGGATAGCCGATGAGCTTCGATTCGTAGAGCACGCGGTTCACGGTCTCCATGATCTCGTTGCGCACTTCCACTCTCACGCCGATATCCACCGTGCCGGGCTGATGTGCGATATCGTACTGCGCGCAGAGCTTTTCCAGCCAGTCCGCGCCGCGGCGTCCGGTGGCGATGATGGTGTCGGAGGCGAAAACGTCGAATTCTTCCTTATCCTTTACGGCCTTGATGCCGAGGCAGGTGCCGTTTTCGTTGTCCATGATGAGCGTGGAACATTCGCAGTCGAAAAGAATCTCCACGCCGTTGTTCAGCAGATACTGCTCGATATCGTAATAGAGCTTCTGCGCTTTTTCGGTGCCTAAGTGGCGGATGGGGCAGTCCACGAGCTTCAAGCCCGCTTTGATCGCGCGGCGGCGGATCTGCTTTACCTCTTCGTCGTTGTTTATGCCCTCGATATGGGTATCCGCGCCAAATTCCAGATAGATGGAATCCGTGTAGTCGATCGTTTCCTGTGCCTTGTCCGCGCCGATGAGCGTGGGAAGGTCGCCGCCCACCTCGTAGCTCAACGAGAGCTTGCCGTCGGAGAAAGCGCCCGCGCCGGAAAAGCCCGTGGTGATATGGCAGTTCGGTTTGCAGTTCACGCACTGCTTCGTCTTCTGCTTCGGGCAGCGGCGGTTTTCGATCGCCTTGCCCTTTTCAATGATGATGATTTTTTTCTTACTGCCTTTTTTCAGCATTTCCAAAGCAGTAAAAATGCCGGCGGGGCCGGCACCTACGATCAGCACGTCGGTTTTCATCGGTATAGCTCCTTAATTCTGCTTTCTGACGATGGAATATTCATCGCCGGGATTATAAAACGGACATTCCTGCGAACGCGCGGTCATGAAGCGCTCCGCCTCGTCCATATCGAGATCGACCAAACAGAAATAGCAGTCGTATTCCTCGTCGTATTCGTAATTGAGGCAGGTCTCGCAGTTCGTCATATCGTTTGTCTCCGTTTGTTTTTTCAATGAAATCATATCACTTTTCGTCCGCTTTTGCAAGCGCGGCGTTGATTTTATTGATCGCATTTTTCTTGTCGGCACTCCATAAGGGGGACGCGAGATATTTTTTGTTTCCGTCGCCGGTCAGACGGTGAACGGCGGTCTTTTCGGGCAGCAGCCTCAGAAGCCGGATGAGGATGGCGATGTATTCGTCGAGGGTGAGCGTATCGAATTCGCCGTTTTTCCAGTGCTCGTATAAATCGGTATCGGTGAGCACGTGGAGGAGCTGTAATTTCACGCCGTCCGTACCGCAGCTCACGGCGTGGCGCACGGTGTTTTCCATATCCTCCGCCGTTTCTCCGGGCAGACCGAGGATGATATGCGTGATAACGTAGATCCCCGCCGCTTTGAGCCTTTTTACCGCGTCGTCGTACACGGGAGTATCGTAGCCGCGGCGGATGAAAGCGACGCTTTCCGGCTTTACCGTCTGCAATCCGAGCTCCACCCATACGGGCTTTATTTTGTTCAGTTCGGAAAGAAGCGCTATCTTTTCATCTTCAAGACAGTCCGGACGCGTAGCAACGCTCAATACGTCGATGTCCTCCCGCATGATAACGGGCGTGAACGTCTCCCGCAGACGCTCCGCGGGAGCGTAGGTATTCGTGAAGCTCTGAAAATACGCGATATAGCCCCCCTGTCTGTTTTTGGCGGCAACGCGCGCTTTCGCGCGCTCGATCTGCGCGTCGATATCGTTCCCGCCCTCGGCGAAGTCGCCCGAGCCCGCGGCGGAGCAGAAGATACAGCCGCGCTCGCCCTTCGTGCCGTCGCGCGTAGGACAGGTGAAGCCCCCGTCGAGCGAGAGCTTGTACAGCTTTTTGCCGAAGGTCTCCCGGCAATAATCGTTCATCGAATAGTAGTTCATACGCCGGTCAGGTCGAAATCGGGGGTGTATTCCTCTTTGGCGGAGGAAAGCTCCTGCACGAAGCCGTTTTCGATGCCGCAGAGGTACAGATAATCCACCGCCTCGTTGTATTCGTCCTCGGTGAGGCGGCGGTTGAGTTCGGGATAAGGGAGAGGCGTTTTCGGCGGCGTGTACTGGCTCATGAGGCTGAAAAGCACGTTTTCGTCGTTGAAAACAGAGGTGAGCCGATCGATACAGTCGAGCGTGTTGCTTATATGTCCGGGCAGAACGAGATGACGGATCATCACGCCCTTTTGCAGCATCCCTTCATTATCGAGAACGTAATCTCCCGTCTGGCGGTACATTTCCTTTATCGCCGCAAAAGCAACGTCGGGATAATCCGGCGCGAACGAGAGCTTTTTGGCAAGCTCAGCGTCGGCGTATTTGTAATCGGGCAGATAAATATCAATAAGCCCCTCCAGATTTCTGAGCGCTTCGACCGTTTCATAGGAGCCCGTGTTGTAGACCACCGGCACGGGGAGCTTTTCGGCACGCAGCGCCTCGGCGATGAGATCGGAATAATGGGTGGGCGTCACGAGGTCGATGGTATCCGCGCCCTGAAAGATGAGCTCGTCGAAAATTTCGCGCAGACGGGAAACGGTGATCTCCTTTCCCGCGCCGCCGCGGCTGATATCCGCGTTCTGACAGTAAACGCACCCTAAATTGCAGCCGGAAAAGAACACCGTTCCCGCCCCGCCGTAGCCGGCGATGCAGGGCTCTTCCCAGAAGTGCAGACAGGCCTTTGCTGCGGTGAGGGTATCGCTCACGCGGCAGAAGCCCCTGGAAACGCTTCGGTCGGTATCACATTTTCGGGGACACAAATTACATAGGGACATAATGAGACCTCAATAATTCGGAAAATTGCAGGTTAGCGAACAAAACGAAGCATTTGAATCATAACGCCTCCCCTTTTAGGGGAGGGTGGACCAACCGACAGGTTGGTGGAGAGGTTCAATGCGAGTTTTTCGTTTCGTCGTTGTCACGGCGGCAATTCCGGAACCTCTCCGCCACGCTTACGCGCGGCCCTCCTCCCCTAAGAGGGGGGGCGTTGTGTTAGTTCGTGCCGCATTCGTCTGCGCTTCAAATAAAAATTTATCGTTCCGTTTCTGAAAATCCGAGCTTTCGGTAAAAACCGGCCGTTCCTTTTTCGCAATATAAGATGGGGGTAAGATCCTTTTGTTTCGCTTCGTTTACGAGCGTTTTTACGACGGCGCAGGCAAGGCCTTTTCCCCGTCGGTCTTCACGCGTGAAGATATTGCCGATCAGGGCGTATTTTTCGTTGGAGGCGACGATGCCGCCGCAGGAAACGAGCGCACCGTTCTCATAAATGCCGCGGTAGGCGCACAGCCCCGCGTTGACGCCTCGCACGATATCTACGTAGCGTTTTTCGAGGTAGTCGGGCAGCGTTTCCTCACCGCTCAGAAGGCGCAGAACGGATAAAAGCTCTTTCCCGGCGAGTGGGACGGGCTTTTCCCCGTCGGGGAACGTTTCTCCCGCATATTCCATCACGGCGAGACGGTATTTATCTTTCGGTTTTTTGAAAAGAGAAACGCCTTTTTTCGCGCGCGCGACGAGAAAACCGCCCGTGCCTGTGTCGTTCACGGTGAAATACGAGCCGTCGTCGTAGATAACGGAGAGAAGGGCTTCTTTCTCTCCGAGCCACAGCCGCGAGTTCTGCGGCAGGTCGGGGTGAAGTCGTATATACGTGTAAACGTCCGTCATGCCGATGGCGTCACGGCTGAGCGCGAGCAGCGCTTCTTTGTCGCTTTCGTCCGGCTGACGGAATTTCATATCATTCATTCGCAAAGCGTTCCGCCAATTTTTCGGCAAGCGCTCTCACGGCGAACAGGTCGTTTTTGTCGCAGAGGCAGGAGGCCGAATGGATGTAGCGCGTGGGCACGTTCACGGTGATGGTGCGGATGCCGCCGCGGGCTTTGTGGATGCTGCCGGCGTCGTTGCCGCCCGCCACCATGGTTTTTGCCTGCACGGGGATGCCGTTTGCCTCCGCGACCTCAAACGCCGTTCTGAACAGCGCGGGATCGTAGACGGTGGCGCGGTCCATGAACGAAACGGCGGCGCCTTTTCCGAGGATGCAGACGCGCTTATCTTCGGGAGAGT
>JAZLHN010000027.1:0-12682 GCA_045616815.1 Acutalibacteraceae bacterium | reverse complement strand
AGCCGTACAATTACAACGAATTTGAGCAATCCGTTGTTTGTTTTTTCCGTTGCCCTCCGGGCGCTCCCATACGGTTCGCCGAGGGCGGCGAACCCTACGTGCTCCCGCAGCTGCGAAACCGATAACCTGCAATTTATCGTTCTGATACACAGAAAAAGAGGTACTCGGGGGTGATCCGGCGTACCTCTTAATAAATATACTCTGATCCCGAATTCCGACTTCTCAATACCCTTTCGTGCCGTTTTCGGACTCGTCGTTTTCGATCCAGTCCGATACGGGGATCACGCGGTAATTATCGGTATCGTCGCGGATGACGACCTCCTTGATGCCCGCGTTGATGATCATACGTTTGCACATGGAGCAGCTGCACGAATGGGAAACGTACCTGCCGTCGGAGACCTCCACGCCCGTTAAGTAGAGCGTGGAATCGAGCATCTTATCGCGGGAGGCGCTGATGATGGCGTTCGCCTCGGCGTGCACGCTGCGGCACAGCTCGTAACGCTCTCCGCGCGGCACTTTCAGCTCCTGCCGGATGCAGTAACCCATGTCGGAACAGTTTTTTCTGCCTCTCGGCGCGCCGACGTAGCCGGTAGAAATGACCTCGTCGTTTTTCACGATGACCGCGCCGTAGCTGCGGCGAAGGCAGGTAGAGCGCTTGGACACCATTTCGGCAAGGTCAAGATAATAGTTGCGTTTATCTCTGCGATCCATAATTTTTCCCCTCACGTTAAAATTTCATCTGCGCGTTGATCTCTTTCATAAAGTCCACGTCCACCTTGACGATCTCGCGGTCGTAAGTGAGCAGGCCGTTGGTCTCGTCCTCCACGTCGCTGACCTCGGTGTAAACGAGCGCCGAAAGTCCCTTATTTTTTATGCAGGGCTTTACGCGGTCGATATAAAGATGCCTGAGCGCCTTCTGCAGGGCGTCTTTCGTTTTATAAATGCGGTAGCCGAAAATTTTCTCTGTGTTGAAGCGGTGGCCGGTGATGCCCATGGAATAGCCGCCGAACTCCGTGAGTGCTACGACGCGCTCGTCCGAAGAGGAATACTTCGGGAAATTGAACAGCGTGAAATAGATATGGAAGCTGTTTACGTCCCCCGCGCCCTGATCGTGCCAGCCGCTCGCGTGGTCGATGAGACGGGTGGGATCCTTGAAGCGGAAGAACTCGCACGCCTTCACCGCATCGAACTGTCCCCAACCCTCGTTGAAAGGCACCCACAGACAGAGCGAAACGCAGTTGTACAGTTCGTTTATCATACGCTCGGCGTCGGTATAATATTCTTCCCTGCCCGCCTTGTCCTCACGGGAGAAAAGCTTGTAATTCTTTTCGCCGTCATCGAGGTGGCCGAGCTTTTTGGTGCAGGTGGCGAGTCCCGCGCCGGGGAGCGCCGCCACGGCGAGCTGATTCACGGGCGTGCCGCCGCTCACCATATCCTGCCACACGAGCATACCGAGACGGTCGCAGTGGTAATACCAGCGAAGCGGCTCCACTTTGATGTGCTTGCGGAGCATGTTGAAGCCCATGTCTTTCATGGTCTGAATATCATAGATCAACGCCTCGTCCGAGGGGGCGGTGTACATACCGTCGCTCCAGTAGCCCTGATCGAGCAGACCGTTCATGAAATAGGGCTTATTGTTGAGCATCATCCTCGGCGTGCCGTTTTCATCCTTGCCGACCGAGAATTTCCGCATACCGAAGTAAGTTTTTATCGTGTCCTCTCCGGCGGTGATCTCCATATCGTAAAGGAAGGGCGATTCGGGGCTCCAGAGTTTTGCGTCCGGGATCTCGATCTCAACGGCGTTTCCGTCCGTCTTCTCCGCGATGAGCGCGCCGTTATCATACACCTTATAGGTGAATTCGCTTACGCCGTCGGCGGACACCTCCGCCCGGATGACGCCCTTGTCGATATCGGGCGTGAGCTTCACGTTTTCTATGTAGCTCGCGGGCACTTCCTCCATCCACACCGTCTGCCAAATACCGGACTGCGGGGTATACCATATATTGCCGCGCTTCGAGGTCTGCTTTCCGCTCGCCTGCGAGCCGGTCTCCGAGGGGTCGGTCACGGTGAGGGTCAGCTCGTTTTCGCCGTCGGTGAGCGCATCGGTGATCTCAAATGTAAACGGATAATATCCGCCCTTGTGCTCGCCTAACTTCACGCCGTTGAGCGTGACCGCACATTCGTAATCCACCGCGCCGAAGTGCAGAAGGACTCTTTTATCGCTTTTCGCAAAAGTGAAATTTTTCCGGTAATACAGCTTGTCCGCGGGCGTGACGGTCTTTCCGACGCCGCTCAACAGACATTCGGGGCTGAACGGAACGATGATTTTCCCCTGATACCCCGCGAACCCCGCGTACACGGGACAGATCGCGTAGTCCCACTCCCCGTTCAGATTGATAAACGACTCCCTCGCCATCTGCGGACGCGGATAATCGTTCAGCGGGCATTCCTTATTGAGTTCTTTTCCCCAGCGGGTGTACAGCTTTTCCATAGTTCTTCCCTCCGTCTTCGAACAATTCAATTTAAAATAATGCTTCGAGATTATCCCAATCTATATCCTTTTCGTCAATAAAACCGCTCTGTTCGGCAGCTTCGATACGTTTTGCTTCTTCCGCCGTTACCTTTGTAAAATCGGGGTCCCAGGCAAGAACCAACTTTTTTATAAATTCATATGCAAACGCTTTGTCCGCATCAGGAAGCATATCCATGAGTCTTGCGGCATCCATTGCAACATTTGACATTTCGTTTCCTCCTTACTTATAAATATCACCGCGATTGCCGATATCTATTACAAGTAAAATATCTATCATATTCTCCGTATCGTAACGGTATATTATTCTCCATGAACCGACCCGAAGCCTTTTTCTTCCGTCTGTATAGCCCGATGGTCCGAATCCGAACCCGTTTATTTTGCTTTGCAGCACTCATCTGCTGCGTCATCCTCGCTCCGAATACGACAGTATGCGTCGTTCGGCTTCCTTGCATCTAAGCACCGCAAAACAAAATAAATCTTTGACCTTGAAATGAGGTATTTTTTCGTTTGACAAGGCAGAGGAAGACGCAAGGCTGGCGCCTTGCTATGACGATAACGCAGCCAAACGGGAAAAGAGCCGTTTCAAAGCGTGGTTCGGATACGGACCATCGGGCTAGCCCTGCATCGTTTTTATATCGCCTTCGGGCGGATCATAGGTAAGACCTTTGATCGCCTCTATGATCCTGTTTGCAGATTTTTTATCCAGCTTGCTTAAAAATTTCAGTGCGTCTTTTGAATACCGTATCGTCATTATATTTTCCCCCTTTTATATTATATTGAAATTTATCATAAAAATCAATTAAAAAAATCCGGACGGCCGTTTTTGTAACGGCGATCCGGATCTTTTCTTTTTTCGGATTTTAATTCCGAACTGAACTGTCTATTTTTTTCACCTTTTCCGGCACCTCGGAGATCTTGTCCACGCTCTCGTCGGGGTCGGGCGCATCGGGCATCCACGTGCCGGTGCTTTTCACCCATATCGTGCGGTAGCCCGCTTTTTTCGCGCCGCCGATATCGTTTTTCGGATTATCGCCGACGTAAACGCATTCGCCCGGCTCCACGCCGAGTTTTTCGCACATCATCAGGAAAATTTCCTTATCGGGCTTGTCGATGAGCACGTCGCCGCTCACGATGATCTCGTCGAAGACGTAGCGCAGCCCGGTCATATCGAGCTTTTTGTATTGCAGGGCGTGACCGCCGTTCGTGATGAGCCCCACCTTATACCCCTCTTTTTTGAGCGCTTCGAGCATGGGCAGGGAGTCCTCGAGCTTCACGGCGACTTTCGCGAAATTTTCAAAAATGAACGCGCGGTATTCGCCGTACTCCGGCGGTTCGGTGAACACGCCGTGCTCGCACAGATAGGCGAAGATATAATTCCAGCCGTAGTAAACGTAGTGATCGTCGCCGTAGGTCCAGTACTCCGCGATCTCATCGTCCGTAAGGGCAGGATCTACCCGGAAACGCTCCCGCAGAGCCGGAACGATGGCACGGAGTGTCCCGTGACGGTCGAATAAGGTATGATCGAGATCGAATACTACTGCTTTTATCATTTTTATATGCTCCGGAAAAATGCTTTTTTGTGTTCAGCGGTCGAAAAGGCCGGTAAAATCGGCGCTGGAAACGTCTTTCAAAGGAAGCTCCACGGGTCTTCCCTCCGCGGAGGATTTATAGATCGCCAATACGGTTTCGAGCGCTCTTCTGCCCGCGCGCGCATCAACGTAGGGGGCTCTGCCCTCTTTGATCGCGGCGATCACGTCGCCGAACAGGCTCGTATGGCCGTTGCCGTACACGTTGGAGGTCTTTTCCTCCAAAGCTTTCTTTTCGGTCTCTCCTCCGGTGAAGCTCTTATGCTCGATCGTGTTGGCGCAGATGCCGCCGAGCTTCATGGAGCCCGTTTCGCCGAACAGCGAAAGATGCTCTTCGAGATCGTCGTCGTTCACGTTCACGGTGCCCTCCACGGTGGCGAGCATACCGTTGGCGAATTCGATCACCGCCGTGCCGACGTCCTCCGCCTCGATATACGGATGGAACTGCCGTTTCGTGACGCCGTACACTCTCACGATATCGTCGCCGCACATCCAGCGCAGAAGGTCGATGCCGTGGATACACTGATTCATCAGCGTGCCGCCGTCGCTCGCCCATTTGCCGCGCCAGTCCGCTTGCGCATAGTAGCCTTTGCCCCGCGACCATCTCACGGTGATCGCGCCGTGCGAGAGCTTTCCGAATCTGCCCGCCTCGAGCGCCGAACGCATTTCCTGCACAGCGAGATTGAAACGGTTCTGATGGCAGGCGGAAACGACGACGCCGTATTTCTCCGACGCTTCGATGATTGCGTCGGCGTCGGCAAGCGACATGGCGATGGGCTTTTCGATGATGACGTTTATTTTACGTTTTATGACTTCTAAAGCGCATTCGGCGTGAAGTCCGCTCGGGAGCGCGATGGAGACAAGCTCCAATTCCTCTTTATCGAGCATTTCCCGATAATCGGAATAACGTTTTATGCTTTTCACTTCCGCTTCCGACAACACGGAGCCGGCGAAGAGGATATTGATATTCTCGTCGGAGATATCGCACACCGCGACGATCTCCAGACCGTTTTCTTTTGCCGCTTTTATATGGTTGGGAGAGACTCTTCCGCAGCCGATCAGCGCATATCTCATTCTTTTTCTCCCGAAGCGAATGCTTCCAATCAAAAGGTTTTCTTTCGTTATTTCTATAATAAGCTTTCGTTAAAAAAATGTCAATTACATATTGCAGGTCTTCGCGTATATAGCGAATAAAAAAGTATAGGCGGTTTTTTGCGCTTCGCGCTTGAACCCCCCCGGCGAGGGTTTTCAAACTTTCCTGCGCTTTGCGGACGATAAAGCATTCCGCAGGTTGCGACCTGCGGCTTAAGGCTCCGCCTTAAGAAACCGCCGCCTTTGAAAAGGCGGGCGAAACTTTTTATTCGCTCCGCGCTAATCTTCCATTTTCCCTTTTTTTGACATTTTTTTGTTTTTCTCTTGCATTTCCCGGAAATGTGTAGTATACTTTCGTCTAAATTGAATATATCTATGTGATGTCTGCAGGAAAGACGGGGCTTCCCGTGCCGAAGGAGTAACACTCTCAGGTGTTCCGCAAAGGAATGAGGACTGTAGGCGGATAGAGCTTTGGAGAAACTCACTTCAATGTGAGTGCCGAAGGTGAAAGCGTGAAAAACGCGAATCTCTCAGGCGAAAGGACAAAGATTTTACCTCTTTTGTATACCGGTGTATCCGGTTTCAAGGGGATTTTACGGTGTATCTTTGTCGGAAGATACACCGTTTTTTTGTTTCTCTGCGGCTCCCGGATATATTGAATAAAATATTCAGGAGGGTTTTCTGGTATGGAAAAAATCACAGCGATCAACGACGTCATCAATTCATTCGTTTGGGGTAAGGGCGTATGGCTGCTTATCGCCACGGGCATTCTGATGACGGTGCTCACCAAGTTTTTTCAGATCTCGCATCTCGGCGAGTGGTGGAAAAACACGATAGGCAGCCTTTTTAAGAAGGAGGTCATTTCCCACAGTAAGGAAAAAGCCTCGATATCTCCGTTCCAGGCGCTTTGCACCGCGCTTGCCGCCACGGTCGGCACGGGCAATATCGCAGGCGTTTCCGCGGCTATATGCATCGGCGGCGCGGGAGCCGTATTCTGGATGTGGGTCGCGGCGTTCTTTGGTATGATGACCAACTATTCCGAAAACGTGCTCGGTATCTATTATCGCCGCCGCAATGAAAAAGGCGAATGGTCGGGCGGTGCGATGTATTATCTGCAGGACGGTCTCGGCGGCAAAAAAGGCATGAAGACGGTCGGAAAGATCCTCGCCGTCATTTTTTCGATCTTCGCGATGCTCGCTTCCTTCGGTATCGGCAGCATGGGGCAGGTCAATAAGATCGTGCTCAATATCGAAAGTGCTTTCCCGATCGCTTCTCTTTCCGAAAATATCGTTTTCGGCGACGCGAACGTTTACCGTCTTATCATCGGTATCGTTATTATGGTGCTCGTAGCGCTCATCGTGCTCGGCGGCCTGAAGAGGATCGCCGCTTTTGCGGAGAAGATCGTTCCCGCGATGATCGTTCTTTTCATCATCGGCAGCTTGATTATTATCGGCGTCAACTACGCGAATATCCTTCCCGCGTTCAAAGCGATCTTCGTGAACGCCTTTAAGCCCGTGGCGGCTCTCGGCGGCGGCGTGGGCTTCATCGTCAGCACCGTTATGACGCAGGGCTTCAAGAGAGGCGTTTTCTCCAATGAAGCGGGCTTAGGTTCCTCCGTCATGGTACATTCCAATTCCAACGTCGTTGAGCCCGTGAAGCAGGGTATGTGGGGTATTTTCGAGGTGTTTGCCGATACCATGATCGTCTGCACGATGACCGCTCTCGTGGTGCTCACTTCCGGCGTTTATAACCTTGCCGACGGCGCGATCGCCGAGGGCACTTCCGACGCTACGCTCGTTGCCGCCGCCTTCAACAGCATTTTCCCGTGGGGCGGTATCGGCGCGAAATTCGTGGCAGTCGCCATGTTCCTCTTCGCGTTCACTACCGTTCTCGGCTGGTCACATTACGGCTCGAAGGCGTGGGAATACATCTTCGGCGCGAAAACGACCGTCGTTTACAAGCTCATCCACGTTGCAACCACCGTGTTCGGTGCGGTGCTTTCCTCCTCCCTCGCGTGGGATATCTCCGATACCTTCAACGGCCTCATGATGCTTCCGAACCTGATCGGCGTGCTTGTGATGTCGGGACTCGTCATGAAGATCACGAAGAACTATATCGACCGCCGGAAGAAAGGCGACAACGTGGAGCCGGTCATCTCCTATGACCCTGCGATCCAGGCGGAACAGGCAGCAAAGCTGAAAAACAACAGTGAACTGTAAATCAATTTGACAAACGGGAAAAAACGATATATATTAATGATATAAAAATAAAAAGGAGAATTTCGTATGACAAAGATCCTTTCGTTTTTCCTCGCGATCTATTCCTTCTTCCTCGGTCTGTTCGGACTGCCTACCTATCCTCACGGGGATAAGGTGGATATGAACAAATTCGAGCTTACGTGGAGCGACGAGTTTGACGGCGATACCGTAAACTCTGCAAACTGGGGCGGCGGCTGGTGGCCGGCGACCGATACTTCCGTGCGCAAGGGCGGCTTCTGGAATACGAAGCAGGCTTCCGTTTCGGACGGCGCGCTCCATATCGCAACGAAATATTATGAAAACGGTCTCGACGGCGGAGCACCGGGCTGGTATTCAACGCAGCTCACCACGCAGGGACATTTCGAGCAGAAATACGGCTATTTCGAGTGCCGCTGCATCCTGCCCAAAGGCGCGGGACTCTGGTCGGCGTTCTGGATGATGTGCAAGGGCGTTGGCACGGTCAACGGCGACGGCAGAGACGGCACGGAGATCGACATCTACGAGTCCGCTTTCTATACCGAGAAAAAAGCGCGCAATACGGTGCAGTCCGCTCTGCATTTCGACGGCTACGGCGAAGAACATCAGCAAAGACAAGTGCATCATTCGCACGTCCGCGGAAACGATCCGTATGAGACCTTCAATACCTACGGCCTCGAATGGAACGAAAAGGAATACATCTTCTATATCAACGGCGTGGAAGCGGGCCGTTCATCCTTCGGCGGCGTTTCGCAGGTGCCCGAATATCTTCTTCTCTCCGTGGAGGTCGGCGGTGAAAACGGCGTGCCGGCCGAATCCTGGGTCGGTAAGTCCATCGAGACCAACACCGAAGAGATCACCGATTTCGTCGTGGATTACGTCCGCGTCTATCAGTATGCCGATATGGTGAACGGCTGACATATTAATAATCTGTTCATTATCGCTTGATTATGCGTCCCGTATATGCTAATATGGAAACATATACGGGACTTTTTGTGTATTTTTCTTCCGAAAGGAGAGATTTCCGATGAAAAAGAAAAAAGGCAGAATGATCTTGCCGCTGCTTTTAGTCGCCGTGGATGTGATCCTCGCGGCGATCATCCTTAACGCCTACTCAAAGACGAAAACGCCCGGGGATGTCATCCCCGACACCGTACCGACAACGGAGCAGCACGCGTATTTTACCGTGCCGGAGGAGCCGACCGATGCTGCTGCCGATCCCGCGACCGAGACGACGGGAGCACCGGTATCCGATCCGACGGTCGAGCCGACCGAAGCCGATACGACCGTGACCGAGCCGACCGAAGCTCCCACGGAAGAGCCCTCCACCGAAAAGATCAGTTACAGCACTGACGCGCGTCCGACGACCGATGATTTTCTCGGCTGGTACACTTCCGACGTAATGTGGAACGGCGCGCCCGCAGGCGGAGCGCGCCTCACAGAGCTTTCCGATATTCTCGGCGGCTGGAAGGGACTCATCTATTACGATCCCGAAAACACCGAGGGAAGCGAAGCGATCGAACTGCTCAATTTCCTTGTGGACGAGGGACAGTACGGGCTCACGCTGACCGCCGACTGGTATTCGATCTATTGGCTGACGTCCGGCGAGGGAGAAAACGAAGAAGATATGGAGGATTTCGTCTTCCCGGCAACATGGAACAACGGACAGCTCAAGGGTGACCGCGACCACGTGATCACCTTCACCGATCTCTATGAAAAAGACGGGAAGCAGTACGCCTGCGGCTACATGGAAACGGCCTCCGGCATCCCCGCGAAGGTCGCCATGATAAGACCGTAAGAAGGAGGGAGATAAAATGGCAAAATTCTGCAGTGAGTGCGGCTCTCCTTTGGATGAGAACGTAAAATTCTGTACCGAATGCGGTGCTCCCGTCCCGGCTGCGCAGACGGAGAAGCAAAAACCGGAGAATAAAACGGAGGCTTTCGCGGCGAAAAAGACCGAAACGAAAACGCCCCCGACCGAAAAGAAAGAAGAAAATCGGACGAAAAGCGATAAAAAAGGCGGCACGAAGTTTCTTTCGCTGTTCCTCGCCGTTATCATGATCGCTGAGCTCGGCATCGCGGGCTTCAAATATCCCGGCTGGTTCACGAAAAAGGGCAATGATCCCGACGATCACGTGTCCCAAAACGCCGAAACGGCGGCATTCGACGCGCAGACGTTCTCCGCGAAAACAAATATCGGCGTGAGCGTGGAGCTGAACGAATACGTCTATGAGCCGGATATGCTTTTGAGCGTTGAGCCGCAAAAAGCGGTATACGCCGAAAACGGCGATTACGTCATAACGCCCTATGAAATAGATATCGGCGGCACGCACGAGTTAGACGATTTCGTCACCGTGCGTATCCCGTTCGACGGCTCGTTCTGCGATAAGGGCGAGGCTCCCGCCGAGTGCGTGGGAGCCGTGTACCTGAACGAAGAGACCGGTGAATGGGAAGACGTGTTGTATACCGTGGATAAGGAAAACAGCGAGCTCGTCATTACCACCGATCATTTTTCGGAGTACGGCGCGTTCAAGGTGAAAAACGCGGGACTCCGCAACGCCTATCTCACCGACAACGCGCTGTTTATCCCGGAGCTTTCGGATGAAAGCAAGGCGCTTGCCGTAATGAGCGAATACGTGGATTCCTCCGGACAGGAAACAAAAACGGCGAAGCTCATGGGCAGCGAGACCGTCATGGCGGCGCTCGCTCTTACGGATGCCGCGGCGAACACCACCGACGCGGTGGGCAACGTCTTCTCGGTCGCGACCTATCTCGACGGCATCGACCTTGCCATGAAGGGCGACTGGAACAGTCTGCAGATCTTCGACCGTGTGAATACGGAGTTTATCAAGAGCAAGCCGCCGGCGAAGGAGCTGTTTTACAACAACGGATTCGCCGAAAAGACCTCCGACGTGCTCTCCAAGGTGGGACTTGCGATCTCCGCGGTCAAGCTCACCTATGCCTTTGGACAGGCGGCGATGGGCAACGCCTCTTATGCCGACAAGCTGAATTTATATAAAGACACCATCAATATGGCTATCTCATTGAGCGGGAACGCCACGCTCAGCGCTCTGATGCTGCCCGTATTCATCGCGGATAAGTTCATCAGTACGCTGTTCGAAGAGGCGTTCGAGATCAAGGACGCGCAGATCGAGGAGGAGTACGAATACTTCAACTGCAAATTTGAGGGCAGCTCCGATCCGGCGCTCCGGGCGGGCCGCGGCGCGAAGGACTGGCGTAAGGTCATCATCGACCTGATCCGTGATAACCCCGACGCGGACGCCGATAAGCTCATCGAGGAAGAGATCGACTCCTTCGCGGGGGATTTCTGGGAGCTTTCCGCCGAGGAGCTTTCGTGGTTTTCCTCTTCGCTTCCGCAGAACGTGAAGCGCATCCCCGATACCACACAGAGCGAGCGCGACGCGATCACGAAGGCATACAAGGCGCAGCTTTACAAGGAGCTCGTGCCCGTCATGCAGTCCGTGCGGCTCTATTTTGAGCAAAAAGCCGAACTCGACATGATAAAGAAGATCAATGAAGCGAAACGGTTGTACAATTCGCGCATCGGCATCCGCCTCACCGAGGCGCTCCCCGAGGGGGAAACCTCCCTTTATGCGGGCTGCAAGGTGCGCTTCATGCCGCTCTCCACGCTTGCCGATAAGAACAGCTGGACGTTCACGCTCGATGAAAACGGCAGCGTTTCCTCGTCCTGCACCTATCTCGGCTATTTGCAGGCGGGCTGTCCCTACGCCGTGTGCGTTTACGGTAAAGAAGACGATCCCGATACCTCCGAGCCGATCCTTACGGTGAATACGGGGTTGGATGCCGGCAAGTTCGAAGCGATCCTTGAACGGATCGGGGAAGAACCGACCACGGCGCGCGCCGACAGCGTTTTTCCGCTGGAAGCCGATCTGTATATCACACGCTCTGTCACCGCAGTTTATAAAACGGGATCCGATCTGTATAAGAACGCTTTGGAGCAGTGCGGTAAAACCGCGCATATTTCCATTGACGAAAACGGTCATTATATTCTGACTGTACCCGATATGAGCGGTGTATCCCATCAGCATGATAGCGGTATGGCGACCTATACGCATACCTCTTTGGAGCTCCAGGGGTTCAGCGTGGAAGGGCAGTTTGACAGCACGGAGCTCAGTAACGGGAAATTCCAGGCGGATCTGTACAATACCCTGCTTTCCGTTTCTCCGACTGTCAGACACTATAAAGGAGAAATGAGCATAGTGGAAAATTGGGGCGGCGGCGATATCAGGAATATCGGACCCGCACCGGTTTACGGATGGATGGCACGCAATGATTCAGACGAGCAAAAAGACCGCATGATCATCAGTTACTCGCCTGCGGAAAAACGGATCGAAATCGACCTTGAGTATCTTGTGACGATGGAGCAGGACTATGATCAGAAGGTCAAGGATGGCGGCGATTTTATCGAACATTATGAAATGACCAATCAAAAGCCGGAATAACATAAGGGAGAATAGAAAAATGGACGCACCGAAAAATATCACTCTTTGCGCCGACGGCAAATACCGCTGGACGTATGAATTCAGTATGCTTAAAAACCCGATGATCCTCTTCACTATCTTCAAAATTTTCTTCTTTATCGACGTGGGGATTTTTGTGTTCCTGAACCTGCTCGATCTGTTCGGCGGACGTTTCAGCGTGAAAAATCTGTTGGAGATCGGCAAAACGGCGCTCATCGTGCTCGGCATCTTCTTCGCTTTGTCGCTCATTGCGTATTTCATTTTAGCGTTTCTCTACGGCTGGAAATACTGCGTGTGCTTCGTGATGGACGAAAAGGGCGTTACGCATATCCAGATGACGAAGCAGTTCAAAAAAGCGCAGGCGATCGCCTGGGTCACCACGATGGCGGGCATCGCCGGAGGCAGCCCCGGTACCGCGGGCGCGGGACTGCTCGCCGGAACGAAAAACTCGCAGGCATCGGACTTTTCCAAGGTGAAGAAGATGAAGGTCAGTAAACGCTTCAACACCGTGAAACTTGATTCGCTTTTCAACCATAATCAGATCTACGCCGAAGCCGAAGACTTCGATTTCATCGTGGAATACATAAGCGAAAGAGTCAATATCAAAGAAAAATAAGAAAAAAGCGATCCCGCCGGTCTCCCGGCGGGATTTCGTTTGTCCAAACGATAAATTTTTGTTTACACGCAGAAACGAAGCATTTGAATCATAACGCCTCCCCTATGAGGGGAGGCGTT
>JAZLHN010000026.1:0-14691 GCA_045616815.1 Acutalibacteraceae bacterium | reverse complement strand
CGGCGCTTCCGGCGATCAAAAGAGACATAAAGCGGAGCTGTGCGCCCGTAAAGCCGCGGAAGCCGTCGAAGAAGAACACGGCGTCTTTATAGGTATTTTTTTCGGAGATCGCCTCCGAGGCTTTTTTCAGGTTGTCGGCAGGATCGGAAAAACGGGCGGACAAAAGCCCTTCGAACACCGCGAAAACGGAGGAAAGTTCCTTTGTTTTGCGGCGCAGATTCCCGCTCAGGCACTCGCTGACTCTGCCGAGATCTTCATGGGAAAGCCCCGCCTGCTTTATCTCATCGTAAACGGAAAGCAGCTGCGCGATGCACTCCTGTTTCCCCTCAAAACGGCGGTAGATCTGCGTTTCGTCCGCACATTCACGCAGCGCAAGGCTCATAAGCACGGCGCGCGCGGTATCGTCGGAGCGCGGCTTTACGGGACGGCCGCTTTCCTCGAGGATATCTTCGGAAAAATGCGTGAAGCTCGTCACCTTCAGACGGTTGCTTTTCTTCTCTCCGTAGGCAAACAGAAACTCTCTGTCACGGTCGAAGGAGGACTGTTCGGGCACGAGCAGAACGACCCTTTTCCCCTCGTCGAGCAAAGAGCTTATTTTTTCCGATACGTATTTTCTTTTCGCACCGGGATCCGTTCCCGTCAAAAACGTAAGCATGATACACCTCCGGGATGATTTTACACGTATTATACAACGTCCGCGATCAAAATGTTGTCCTTAGAAAGGGACTTCGAAAATCACTTTTTCAAAAGAGGCGCGAGGACAGACGAGCACCCGCGATTCCTGCGAAAAAGCCGACAGCACCGCCTCGTACTGCTGCTTCGGCATGCCGTCGTCCACGGCGATGATGCGGGTGAAAGGCTTATCCCCCGCCGCCGATACGCGCGTAAGCAGATACCCTATCCGTGCCACGGCGTTTTTTTCCTCTTTGCCGCACACGACCACGACGTAATTCGTTTCGCCGTCCCGCGGCCGTATCACACGCATGAGCACGGCGTAAAGGATCGCGATGACGCCGATAAAAAACACGACGGTGAAAACGGCAATATAAAAATTCATCAGCATGACACCACCCCGTATATAGTATGAACCCCACGGAAAAAGGTGAGGTTCACGGGATGACTGCATATAAAAATCAGTTTTCGGACTTGTCTTCTTCTCCGGCTTTTTCTTTGCCGTCTTTTTCTTTGCTTTCCTTCGGCTCGGTCAGCCCGGCGAAGAACGCGTCGTAGCTGTCCGCCCACTTCTGCACGGAAACGCTGTCGTATTTGGAGCGCATACGGCTCTCGATCACCTTAAAGCGGGTGATGCCGCCCGTAACGAACGTGAGAAGCTTTCTGAGATCGGGGAAATTGACGAGTTTTTTCGCTTTATCCTTCAAAGCCGCCATTTTGAGCGAGGTGACGATCTTTAATACGCCCGCCTCGCTTCCGAACAGCGTTAAGTCCTCCGAGGAAACGAGCTTTTCACCGAGCGCGTATTTCAGGTCGTCGAGCGTGAGCATCGGGAAAAGGCTCTTGATGACGGCGAGCATACCGGCGCCCGAGCCGATCTCTTCAAAGAATTCGACCTGATAATCCCACAGATGCTCGCGGTCATACATGCCGTCCGCATCCTCGGCGATCACGTCCGCTAAGATCTTGCCCGCGCGCATGGCGTAGCCGACGCCCGAACCCTTGATCGGGATCGTCATGAAAGCGGAGTCACCCACCGCCGCGTAGCCGTCCGCCACTAAGATCGAAAGCGGCGCTCTGACGGGGATCTCTGCGAATTTTCCGCCCTTGATAAGGTTTTCGCCGAGCTGCGGATTTTCCTCCCGCAACGTTTTCAGATAATGTCCGACGGCATCCTCATCCAGCCCGTTGAATGCGCCGATGAACACGTCCACGCAGTCTTCTTTCGTGATCACCCAGAGAAGTCCGCAGAATTCGCCCGGAATAAGCGACACTTTATACGGAAATTCTGCTTCGGGAGCATCGGGCACCTTATCGAAATAAGCGCGATAAGTCTTCAGCACGTTGAAATTACCGGGGTCCTTCGTGATATGCATGAAATCCGGAAGATTCATACGCACGGAAGAATACATACCGGCGGCATCAATCACCATATCGGCATAGATATCTCCGAGAGAGGTCTTCAGACCGACGACGCGGCTTCCGAGGATCAGCGGCGAATAGACTTCACAACCGTAAACGAATTTCGCTCCCGCCTCTTCGGCAAGAGAAATAAGATAATGATAGAGCACGTTGCGGTCGATCTCCACCGTAAGGCTGTCGGACGCCTCTAACTGAGAGATCGGCTCGATATCCGTACCGGGCACGCAGAAGGTGATCGGGGTTTTCGTAACGACGTATTCCTCCGGCGCGGGGATGCCCGCCAATTCAAATCCGTCGAGATGCACGGAATCGGACTGCTCGTAGCCGAGCTTCCCCTCTTCCCCTTTTTCATATACCGTGACGTCAAAGCCGTTCTGCGCGAGATAGTAAGCCGCGACGATACCGCCGTGTCCCGCTCCGGCAACGATGATCTTTTTATCCATAAAGCAGACGCTCCTTTATAAACCGTTTATAAAAATATAATACCCCAAAGCGCTTTTTATTGCAATATTTTTTTGAAAGAGACGCGGTGACGGGGCGTTTTCTCTTGCAATCTTCCTCCGTTTCATTTATACTTGCGGTAAAGGATGATGCAAATGGATATTCCCGAATACGTGCTCACGGTCGGGGCGGAAATGCCCTTCACCGCTTTTCACATGAGCGACAATCATATCTGCCTTGCGGACGGGCGAGACGATGAACGGAAAATCACGCTTGCCGAACGCAGGGAGCGTTCTTTTTCCGCAGGAAGCGGGATCGGAACGGTAAAAACCGCCGAAATGCTCATGGCAAAAGTAAAAGAAGAAAATGCCCTGCTCCTCCACACCGGCGACCTCATCGACTTCGTTTCTTATAAAAATCTCGACTTTGCAGAGCGGTATTTCGACGGCGTAAACACCGTGATGTGCGCGGGAAATCACGAATTCAGCCTGTACGTGGGCGAAGCGTGGGAGGACGAGGCGTATAAGGCGCAGAGCCTCGATAAAGTAAAAAAAGCCTTGCCGGACGGCATCATTTTCGGTGTAAAAGAAATAAACGGCGTTCGCTTTATCACGCTCGACAACTCCTACTATTACATTCTGCCGGAGCTTTACGAAAAAGCAAAAGAAGCTCTCTTTGGGGATATGCCGTGCGTTCTGCTCTTGCATACGCCGCTGTATTCCGAAGACACCTACCGAAAAGTCATGCAAAACGAGCCCGACGACGCGCCGCCCTATCTGTGCGGATGTCCGGACGGACTTCTGCGGCATTTATCAGAGCACCGATATAAACAGCAGAGAGCGGACGAAACGACGTTGGCTTTCCTCCGTCTCTGCAACAGCGCAAAGAACTTAAAAGCCGTGCTCACCGGTCACATCCATAAGCCGTGCTTCTCTTATCTCGACAGCGGCATTCCCCAGATCGCCGCCTCCGGAGCCTACGAGGACACAATGAACCGATATATATTCAAATAAAAAAAGGAGAAAAACAATGAAAAACATTCCCGACGTCAAATTAGGCATCATTGCCGTATCCCGCGACTGCTTCCCCATCGCGCTTTCCGAAAAACGCCGTGCAGCGATCAAAGCGGCGTATAAGGGCGAGCTGTACGAATGCCCCGTTACGGTCGAAAACGAGACCGATATGCTGAAAGCCGTGGCCGACGTAAAAGCGGCGGAGTGCAACGCTCTGGTCGTTTTCCTCGGCAATTTCGGTCCCGAAACGCCCGAAACGCTCATCGCGAAGAATTTCGACGGCCCCGTTATGTTCGCCGCAGCGGCAGAGGGTGACGGCGACCTCATCAACGGCAGAGGCGACGCCTACTGCGGTATGCTCAACTGCTCGTATAACCTCGGCATGCGTAAGATCAATGCCTACATTCCCGCTTATCCCGTAGGCACCGCCGACGATATCGCGAAGATGATCGCGGATTTCGTACCCGTGGCAAGAGCCGTCATCGGCGTAAAAAACCTCAAGATCATCACCTTCGGTCCCCGTCCGCAGGATTTCTTCGCCTGCAACGCTCCCATCAAGGGGCTCTATGAGCTCGGCGTGGAGATCGAGGAAAATTCCGAACTCGACCTGCTCGTTTCCTACAAGGCGCACGCCGGCGACGAACGCATCCCCGCAGTGTGCGAGGATATGAAGAAAGAAATGGGCGAGGGCAGATACTACGGCGATCTGCTCGAAAGAATGGCGCAGTTCGAACTGACGCTCCTCGACTGGGCGGAGCAGCACAAGGGCGCAAGAAAATACGTCGCCTTTGCCGACAAATGCTGGCCCGCTTTCCCGGAGCAGTTCGGCTTCGAGCCCTGCTACGTCAATTCCCGTCTTGCCTCCCGCGGCATCCCCGTATCCTGCGAGGTGGACATTTACGGTGCATTGAGCGAGTACATCGGCGCGTGCATTTCCGAGGACGCCGTGACGCTGCTCGATATCAACAACTCCGTGCCCGCCTCTCTCTTTGACGCGGAGATCAGGGGCAAATTCGACTATAAACTCACCGACACGTTCATGGGCTTCCATTGCGGCAACACGCCGAGCTGCAAGATGTGCGCCGACAGAGCCGTGAAATATCAGCTCATCCAGCACCGTCTGCTCGAGCCGCAGGGCTCTGAGCCCGATTTCACCCGCGGCACGCTCGAGGGCGACATCGCCGCCTCCGACATCACCTTCTACCGTCTGCAGTGCGACTCCGAGGGCGAGCTTCGCGCCTACATCGCACAGGGAGAGGTGCTTCCCGTGGCGACCGGCTCCTTCGGCGGCATCGGCGTTTTCGCTATCAAAGAAATGGGACGCTTCTATCGTCACGTGCTCATCGAAAAGAGATATCCGCATCACGGCGCCGTGGCGTTCGGCCATTACGGCAAAGCTCTGTTTGAGACCTTCCGCTTCCTCGGCATCGGCGATATCGCTTACAATCAGCCCGCCGGACTTCCCTACAAGACCGAAAATCCCTTTGACTGAACGAGGTAACACCGATGAAAGCACCCGCTTCCGTTTACGCCAGGATAGATAAATACTGCGAAAAGCTCAAAAATCATCCGAAGCTCGCTTCCCTTTACCGCAACTGCTATCCGAACACGCTCGAAACCACGATCAAACAGAAAGAGGACGGCTCCGTTTTCGTGCTCACGGGCGATATCCCCGCCATGTGGCTCAGGGATTCCACCGCACAGGTGAGCCATTATCTGCCGCTCGCCGCCGAGGACGAGGAAGTGCGCGGCATCATAAAGGGCGTTATCCGAACGCAGTTTTCCGATATTCTGCGCGATCCGTACGCCAACGCCTTCAACGAGGAGGGCAACGCGCACGGGCATATAAAAGACGTTCCGCGCAACGATCCGTGGGTATGGGAACGCAAATACGAGATCGACTCGCTGTGCTATCCCCTGCGTCTGATTTATAAATACTGGAAGGCGACCGGCGACGGCAGCGTTTTCGACGCCGATTTCGAGAAAGCCGCCAAGAGCATCGTTTCCCTTTGGAAAACGGAACAGCATCATGTCGAAAAGTCTCCTTACCGCTTCACCCGCACGGGCTGTCCGTGGGGCGACACGCTTCACAACGACGGCATGGGCAATCCCGTTTCCTATACGGGCATGACCTGGTCGGGCTTCCGTCCGAGCGACGACGCCTGCGTTTTCGGCTATCTCGTACCGTCCAACATGTTCGCCGTGGTCGTACTGAAATATATTATCGAGATCTTCACCGGATTTTATCCGGGCAACGAGGTCTTTATCGGGACCTGCGATACGCTCATCGCGGAAATCGAGCACGGCATCGAAAACTACGCCGTGTACGATCATCCGAAATACGGAAAGATCTACGCCTGCGAGACCGACGGCATGGGCAACCGCCGCCTTTTCGACGACGCGAACGTGCCGAGCCTGCTGTCGCTCCCCTATCTCGGCTACTGCGACAAAAACGATGAAACGTACCGCCGCACCCGCCAATTCATCCTCAGCGAGGATAATCCCTATTTCTATAAGGGCAAAGCGGGCGAAGGCGTGGGCAGCCCGCATACCCCCGCAGGGTATATATGGCACATCGCCCTCTCCATGCAGGGGCTCACCTCCGACGATCCGGAGGAAATGCGCCGTATCCTCGATATTCTCTCCTCCACCGACGCCGACACGGGCTTCATGCACGAGGGCTTCTGCGCCGACGATCCCGCCGTTTTCACAAGGCCGTGGTTCGCGTGGTCGAATTCCCTCTTCGCCGAATTTGTGGAATACGCCGTGGATAACGGAGTGATTTGATTCGGAGCTAAAAAAAGCATAATTTATTAAGAGGTACGCGGGACGTCCTGCGTACCTCTTTTCTGTATATCGGAACAATAAATTGCAGGTTAGGGGACAAAACGAAGCATTTGAATCAAAACGCCTCCCCTTTTAGGGGAGGGGGACCGACCTTGTGTCGGTGGAGAGGTTCATTGCGAGTTTTCCGTGTCATCGTTGTAATGGCGGCAATTCCACGGAACCTCACCGCCACGCTTACGCGGGGCCCTCCTCCCCTAAGAGGGGAGGCGTTACGTATGTGTATGCCGCGTTTGGCCGGTGCTTCAAACAAAAATTTATCACTTTGATGAAAAGAAAATCGGAAACCGTTTCCGATTTCCGATTTGATTTTATGCGTTTTCGCCGTCGTTTGCATCGCGTTCGGATTTTTCCGCCGCAGCTCTTTCGGCGCGCATACGTTCCAGATCACGGTACATCTTTTCACGCGTGGGCTTGTCGATGTTATAAAGCACCATCGGGAGAAGAGAGATCGCGTCGAAGATCAGATGCGGACCGAACGCGATGAGGAAAAGTCTCCACATCGTATCGGTATCCTGTACGGCCGTTTCACCGATCTGATAATTTGCCCAGTTTTGCAGCAGATTGTTGTTGACGATCAGCAGGATCGCGTCTTTCGCCTTGGTAAAATAACCTGTGAGCAG
Source organism: Acutalibacteraceae bacterium (assembly GCA_045616815.1). Taxonomy (GTDB): domain Bacteria; phylum Bacillota; class Clostridia; order Oscillospirales; family Acutalibacteraceae; genus RUG806. The sequence goes on along the minus strand of JAZLHN010000026.1, from coordinate 7,676 downwards.
ACCGATCGTTGCCTCTACGCGGAAGCCGTTTTTCCACTCGCAGTAGTCGAGCACCTCGTAGTTGATCTCCTGCCCGATAATGCCCTTGGTGGCGTAAAACAGCATTTCCACGCAGTTGCCGATGCCGAAAGCAATGGTCATGGGGATCTTATGCAGGTACAGTCCGTTTTTCTTGCCGCCGATGAGGCCGACAAGGAAGAACAGCGTTTCGCTGAACACGATGGAGCCTCTCGACAGGAACCAAAGCGATTTCGTGGAGAATTTTTTCCGGAACTTCGGCACCATCGCATAAGAGGCGTAGGAGATCGGAGACCCGGGGATACCGGCGACGGTGGGCAGAAGATTGAAATGCAGCACGTCGTTGTAATACAGATCCTCGCCCGTGCCGATATTGATACCGTCGATGAGTCCGCTGAGCGTATAGATAAGCAGAGGCCTGTTTCTGAAAACGGAAAGGATGCCCTTGATGGGATGCGGCGGCTTTTCGGACTGCGGCACTCTTTCGCGGCTGTTGATGATCCACATGATATTCGGGATCAGCGCGATGACCCACACGATGGTTTTCGCCGAAACGAAGACCTTGCCCATCGTGAGGCTGATGATACCGTTGCCTACCATATCATACAGCACGCCCATGATCTGCGCGGGGAATTTTTCAAACAGACTTTTTACGAACGCTCCGCTTACGATCAGCGACGTACGCTCGTTCGGGTTCGGGGTAAACACGTTGTCGATATAGCCGCCGCCTCCGAAGAACGCGCCCACCGTTTCGTTGATCCACTTCGTCACCATGAACATGGTGAGCTTCTGCGCGGGCCCGTAGCCGAGAGCGGCAGCGATGACGGGCAAAAAGCAGGTAAATATGCCCATTACGACGCTCGGGAAAAGCGAAAGCCACTGGAACGGTTTGAACTTGCCCCAGCGGGTACGCATATTGTCGATGATCGCCGCCGACAGGGGATCGTTGATCATATCCCAAACGGTGAGGGCTGCGGAGGCGTTCGCGTAGGCGACCGGCTCGATGCCGTAAATTTTATACAGCCATATATCGGAGCCGACGTCGTATTTGCCGAGGTTGATGCCGCCGAGAGCGTTATGAAGGATAAAGCTGACTCTTTCCTTCGTGGAGCAGAAAGTACGGTTCATATAGGCCTTGTTGACCTTCTGACCGTTTTCACCGGAGCTTTCAAAATACATTTCTTCGCTCATGCTTTTTCCGCCTCCTTCTTTTCCGCTTCTTCTTTCGCCTTCAGGGCTTCTTCCTCCGCGCGCCTTGCATCCTCAGCGTCCTGGAGCTCCTGCAGACGGATATACTGGATGGCGCGGATCTCCTCGGTCGATTTGCCCTCTTCCTGCAATTTGAAATATTCCTCGATCGGGATACCGCCCACGTAGCACTGTTTATGATGAACGGGGATTCCCTGCTTCATCGCCGCGATATCCACGCCTACGTTCACTAATTGCAGCAGGATATAAAGGAACGTACCAACGGCGAGAGAACCCGTAACGTACTTATTGTCCGGTATCTGCATGAAACACAGCGGCGCGGCGACGGTGAACGCGAGCAGGATGACGTCCACGATCATATTCCTCTGTTTTCCCTTGGGAGAACACGAAAGTGTGTTCAGAATGAAATGCAGCAGCGTCATGACCAGCGAGAGCGCAAAAAAGCCGACGGCGGCAACGAAAAAGATGCCCGCCGTTTTGCTCTCGTCGGAAAGCATCGCAGGAATAGCGTCGCCGGTGAGACCGTTGATCTTCTTGACGATATCGAGCATGCCGATATTGCCTTCGTACACTTCAAACGGCTCGGAGAATTTCGCATTGATGAGCGGCAGGAAGATCGCGCCGGCGGGAAGCAGAGACGTGAATATTCTGGCAACGGCGAGCTTCGTTCCCACGAACGAGGCTTTTACACGATCGATCTTCTTCTGGAAATGGTAGTATTCGACCTCCGCAACGTCCGCCTCCTGCATAAGGCGCTCCTGTATATCGTAGACCACGATATTGGCGCCGCAGTATGGGCAATGCTGTTTCCAGTCGGTCAATTTCAAGTGCTTGTTGCACTTTGGACAATTTGCCATACCGTTCCCCCTTTAATTTTATTCATTTTTATCATTATAGCGGATTTTACCGCTTGTGTCAATAAATGAAAAATGAACAAAATTCTAAAAAAACGATCCGGCTGCGAGGAAATGATTCCTTTCAGCCGGATGATCTTCTCCGTGTGCGAAAGAGTGAGGCGGTAGTACATGACAGTCCGGTGGACGGACAAAGCCGCCGAACCGACCGAGCAGGGCTATGCCCGTGGCGAGACCGCTTCATAGAGCGGAGCTCTGCTTCATTTTTCATGCACCGAAAGTGCGCTTCATTGAAAAAAGCAGCACTCGCTATTTCTTTTCACCTTTCGCTGTATTGATGGAAGCAACAAGCATTGCGCGAATTGATTTACATTTTGCTTCAAGAAGGTTATAATGTTCTTCGTTTAAGTAGCTTGTCCTAAAAAGTAACTCCAGCCAATAACCGGTTTCATTTGCCTCTTTAAGCGCAATTTGCATTTTTGATATAAAATCTGCCGTTCCGTGAGCATATTTTGCCTCGCGAATATTGGCACCGATGGATGTGCCGCTTCTGCCGATCTGATTTGAGATGATGCTTTCCCGCTGTTCTTTCAACTCTTTTACGAGACTTATTATCAATACCGAAAATTCCATAGATTGCTCGGCAAGTTTATCGTTTTGCATTTTTCCGTCATCTTTCCCAATTTGTTTTGCAAATGAAGCGTTTGCTTCGCAAACATGAAGCGGCTCACTCCGTTCACCGTGAAGCACTCGCTTCGCTCGCATGAAGCAAAGCGCACACAAACTTTTCCGTGTGCCGAAGGCACGCTTCATAGAGCGGAGCTCTGCTTCATTTTTCATGCACCGAAAGTGCGCTTCATTGAAAAAAGCACTTGCTTTCGCAAGTGCTTTTTTCTGGAGCTGCTAGCCAGAATTGAACTGGCGACCTCATCCTTACCAAGGATGCGCTCTACCGCCTGAGCCATAGCAGCATCTTCACAACGTCGCTTATTATACACACAAAACATGGCGTTGTCAAGAGATTTTATAAAATAATTTTTTGTTTTTTTCTTTCTTTTTTATTTTTTACCAAATAAAAAACACGGTTCGCGCTTTATCTTTCAAATTTTGAACGAAGCTCATCGAGTTTGTTTTCCAGTTCACCGATCTTCTTTTCGGCGGAGGAACGGATACTGCGGGAGGTATCGTAAAAACGTCTTACGCGCTTCCCCACCGCGGTCGTTTTTTCCTTCGTTTCTTTGCCGAGGTCTTCTATCTTCGTTTTTACGTCGTTGAACTGCGAAGCGACGTCGTTTTTCCACGCGTTGAATTTTTCCGAGCTGCCGGCGATCGCCTCCACCAGATCGTCGTAACGGAATTCGGCGTCGTCGCGGATATTCTCCGCCGTAGTCTTCACGGCGTCGACCGCCAGCGTGATGCGGGCTTTCAGCGTATCCATCGTGCGCATGATCTTCTGGATGCCGAGGGCGGCTCTCACCGTGAACACAAGGTCGATGAGGAACACCGCGAGGATCACGCACAGCAGGACGTAACGCACGGGCTGCGGGATGAAATTGAAGAGGTAGGCAAAGATCGGGCTGATGAAATACACGTACACGAAAGCGGCGATCGCCCAATAGCTCGTGTGTTTCAGACAGATCCTGCCGTTCAGGTTCATAAACTCGTCGGTATAGTCCCACCAGCGGGCGTTGAAAAGCTTTTCCATGATGTAGCTCGTAAAATACTCCACGGTGTCAGCCAGCACCATGCCGAGCAGAATGACCAGCCACCAATGCGCTTTCAGCGGCGTGAGGCACACCTCGAAAACGAGCGCGCCCGTGCCGTAGATCGGACACATGGGACCGAACAGAAAGCCGGTGTTGATGAGGCGGCGTTCGCCGAGCGAACGGTAGGTCGTTTCTCCCGCCCAGCCTATCATGCTGAAAATGAAAAACATCAGCACGTAATCGGCAAGAAATTTTATCATTTCATTTTTTCTCCGAATTCTTTTTTTCTGAGTTCAAAATCCGTTCGGAAACGGATGCGGTCGGCGATCAGCAGTTCGCGGGTGGCGCAGTATTTATCACACAGAGACACGATGAAGCCCTCGCGGGAGGCGGGCGGGATCACCGTGAGCGGGAACATATGCCGCAGGATGATATTCTCTTCCTTCGGGGTGATGTTTTTATTCAGCTCTCTCGCGTTTTTCAGCGCGAACCGCGGGTGCTTATACCCGTGCGGACGGTGCCACCACGCCTTATCGTGCCAATCGTAATAGAAAAGGTCGTGCAGTACCGCTCCCCTCGCCGCCTGCTTCACGTCGAGACCGTGCCGTTTGCATACGGCGTAGCTCAGATACGTCACGCTCGTGATATGATCGAGACGGTTAATATTGCTGTGCTGCGGGTAGACTTTCAGTCCCTGCACCTCGTCGGTAAAATACAGATCGCCTATCAGCTCGAAAAATTCCTTATCGCGCTCTTTATCGAGGCAATAGGAACGGATATAATCATCGTACAGTTTTCCCAATGCTTTTTCCTCTTGTGTAAAGTTTATTTTATGTTATCACAAGCTGATCCATTTTGCAATTATCCGCATGAATATTTAATTTTTCTTAAAAGAATGTTTACGGTTGACTTTTTGCCGACAACGGCATATAATTTCCCATGCGAGCGGGGTGGGCGATCGCGGACGGCATTTCGCCGTGTGAGGAAAGTCCGGGCTCCACAGAGCAGGGTAACGGCTAACGGCCGCCGAGGGTGACCTTAAGGGAAAGTGCAACAGAGATATACCGCCTGATCTTTCAGGTAAGGGTGGAAAGGCGAGGTAAGAGCTCACCGGCGCAACGGAGACGTCTGCGCCCTGTAAACCCTACCCGGAGCAACAACGACAGGAGTGGGCTGCTCGTCCGTAACTCCGAAAGTTGGCGTGAGCGCGGGAGCAATCCCCCGCCAAGACAGATGACCGCCTTTGAAGACAGAACCCGGCTTACAGCCCCACTCGCTATTTTTATTCGTAAACATATTTTTATAATGCGACACGCTGATTTTTCGGCGTGTTTTTTTGTCGTTTTTTATATGACGGTGGGGCACTGACCTGTTATTTAACACAAATTACAAAATGTAATTATTATTGAAACATTTTTATAAAACTTGTTGAAAATTTCCATTGTATTTTTGTGAGTTATTGTTATTGATAAGTTAATCATTTTTCAATATAATGATACTGTATAAGTATATCTATATACTAATTGGACACAAAGGAGTCTGATACAACATGAAAAAATCGCAGAGAATTGCGAAAAAAAGTCTGAGCCTCATGCTCAGCGTGCTTATGGTGGTAAGCACGTTCTTATTCGTTTTCCCGTCGCTTGTACCGCAGGCGGACGCGGCAAGTGCAGGAAGCTACAATATCAGAGTTACATACTCCAGCGACAGTAACCTTGAAAGCAGTTTCAATGGTGCTATAGGTACAGAATATAACGACTCTATGGGTATTGTCGTAAAATACAAGACGAACAATGGACAAGGCTCTGAATCTTCCACCTATTTTAACTTGAAAGGCAAAAACTTAAGCGGTACAAGCGAAGCAACGATCAGCGGTTTCCCAACATTGCTTTATCTCTATTTCGATGACAACCGTGCCGCACTATTCGGCGGTACGGGTACTGTACACTGTACAAAACTTGAGGTGAAAGGTACCGGTCAATCATCGTGGACTACGCTTTGGTCAGGCGACCTTCAAGTCGAATCTGTATATAATCCTTATGCAATTTCCGTTGACAGTAGCGGAACGATCAAAAAGGACTATTTCGGAACCGACAGCGGTTGTAAGGCAAACAGCAACTCCGGTGCTTGGACTTCAAAATTTCCTTATGCAAATTCGATTGATTTAGGGTCAACCTCCGCGCAGTCTGTCACCGTTCCCGCGAGCGGTACAGCATATTCCGCGAATCAAACATCCGGAACGGTAAAGGATCAGTACGGTGTAAACTGGTATCAGGATCCGTCATGGGCTGTTTCCAAATACAACACTCCGGTAAACTCTACCGATGGAACATTAACTGTAGCAGGAATAACACCAACTTCAGGTCGTATTAGTGTTACCAATTCGACAAAAACATTTGTTTCCGGCGTTGCATCGAAAAAGGTATATCTCAATGCTTACTGCGGAAACGTAATATCCGATTGTATTGAAGTAACCATAAACAACCTGAAATATACCGCTACGTTCAGTTATAAAACAGCGGGCTATAACGTTACGGAAGAAAATACAACAACTACTGTTACGGATTATTACGGAACAACTCTTTCTGCTCCCACCCCCAACTCTTATTATAAAAATGCTGAAGGGCATTATAGTGTTGATTCATGGAGTCCGTCTGTTCCGTCCACAATTACAGGAACAGCAACATACACAGCCGTTTATGAGCTTTACTCTCACGGCAGCCATAACTATTCAACTACAGTAGTTGCCCCCACCGCGACCAAAGCGGGCTACACAAAGCACGAGTGCTCTATCTGTCACGATACATACTACACCGACGCGACCGATCCCACGGGAAGCTGCTCCGGCACGAATCTCACTACCGACAAGGTGTATTTCAACGTGCCCGAGGCGATCTATCTCACCCCCGGCGGAACGTCGTTTGCCAACGTGCTCGATCAGACCTTCAGCACTACGAACGGTATCACTGTAAATGCAGGCGCCAAAGCGATCTCGGCGGGCGGCAATATCGACTTCTATTATAAGAACGCCACCGGCGCGACGATCACCGCGGAAAGCAGCGATTTCTCCTCGCTCACCCTTTCCACGGGCACGAGCTTTTCGCTTTCCGGGCATACCACGCTCACGAGCGGCTCGGTGAACGCGAGCAATTCCGGCTATATCAAATGGACGGCGACCTTTACCGACACAAGCGACGGCCTCACCAAGACCGCGACTGCGTATACCTACGTTTACGCACCCTATTTAGGCACGGCTGCATGTGAAGTCGCAAGAAAAAGAGCTGATTTTTGGACCGTAAGCGTAGGCGACAGAGCAATGGCCAACGGTACGGTATGGGTCACCGGTATCTCTTCAATCTCAGAGAACTCGTTAAGTACACGAGATGCCTCCGGAGCTTTTGATCATACTCCATTAACGGAAACATGGACGTTAGGATCTGGTACGCCAAATATTGCTTCTACAACTTCTTGTGGCAACGATAATGCCGATCCTACCACCAGCAATGATTTAAGATTTACTTCAGGCACAGGTTATACCGGTTATTGGGTTTTAGAAGCCGGGACAGGCACAACCGATATAATCGGTCACTACGAAGGAAATATTATTGTTGATCCGTTGAGATTTTCAAATCTCAGTCAAATTCCCAATCTCATCGGGGGCGCTGATATTCAGGAACAGTGGGACGCAAATGAGGCAGGAAACGGTACTGTTACTGTTTCGAGCGGTTCAAATCAGATTTGTACCAGTGATGGTATAACCAGAAAAAGTAATAAACAAAATTATCAGGGGTTTAGATTTGGTGCCCATTTAAATTTAGACCTTGCTAACAGACCTGCCAAAACAACTGTTGCCGCCGTGATCACGGCGCGAATTCCTACGGCAAACCCC
>JAZLHN010000025.1:0-9417 GCA_045616815.1 Acutalibacteraceae bacterium | reverse complement strand
TTTTCGGAAAAGGACTCGGACAGTCCACTTTGAAACACATGTACGTTTCCGAACCGCAGAACGACATGATATTCTCCATCGTCGTGGAAGAGATGGGGTTCATCGGCGCGGCGGCCATCATCCTGCTTTTTGCTCTGCTTATCTGGCGAGGCGTCGTGATCGGCATCAACAGCGAAACGCGTTACGGCGCTCTCGTTGCCATGGGTATCGTGTTTCTGCTCGGCGTGCAGGTCGTGCTGAATATTGCCGTTGCCACCGATTCCATACCGAACACCGGTATATCGTTCCCGTTTTTCAGCTACGGCGGTACGGCGCTCGTCATGAATATGATCGAAATGGGATTCGTGCTCAACGTATCCCGAACGTCTAAAATAAGGAGACGGTGATATGAGAATACTGTTCGCCGCGGGCGGCACGGGCGGCCATATAAACCCTGCTCTTTCCGCCGCGCAGGAGATAAGAAAGAATTATCCCGATGCCGAGATCCTTTTCGTCGGCACGAAAGATAAAATGGAGGCGCAGCTCGTCCCGAAGGCGGGCTTCGATTTCGCCACCATCAATATCAGCGGTTTTCAGCGCTCTTTCGCGCCCGCCGATATCGTTTATAATCTCGGCACGCTGAAAAAGCTTCTTTTCGTCACGGGACAGTGCCGGAAGATCATCGAGGATTTCAAGCCCGACGTGGCGGTCGGCTTCGGTGGCTACGTCAGCGGTCCGGTCGTGCGTACGGCGCATAAAATGGGCGTGAAGACCGCTATCCACGAGCAGAACGCGTTCCCCGGAAAAACGAATATCGCGCTTTCAAAATATGCCGACGCGGTCATGCTTACCTCCGAAAATGCGGAGAAATATCTCAAATGCGAAAAAAAACCGTATATCACCGGTCTTCCCGTGCGTGAGGAGCTTCTCTGCGCCGATAAGACCGAGGCAAGGAAAAAACTCGGCGTGCCGGACGACGTGAAACTCGTGCTTTCCACGGGCGGCAGTCTCGGCGCGGAATCGATCAACAAAGTGATGTGCGAGATCATTCCGGAATTCGCTCAAGCGGATATCCGTTTTATCCACGGCTATGGTCAGCTCGGCCGTTTCGTTCCCGAAAAGCTGAAAGAAAAAGGGATCACACAGCTTGATTGCGATAAGCGCCGCGTTACGGAATACATATACGACATGGCGGACGTCATGTCCGCCGCCGATTTGGTGATCGGACGCGCGGGAGCAAGCTCCATCGCGGAGATCCAGGCGCTCGGCAAGGCTTCGGTGCTTGTCCCTTATCCGTTCGCCTCCGAAAATCATCAGTATCACAACGCGATGGCGCTCGTCGAAAAAGACGCCGCCATGCTCATCGAACAGAAGGATCTTACACCGGAAAAAATATCCGGTATCATCAAAGAACTGCTTGCCGACGGGGCAAAATTTGAAAATATGGGACGCTGCGCCCGCAATATGGCGAAAACCGACGCAAAAAAGAAGATCTGTGAGATCATCGTAGGTCTCGCGTAATAAAAATACAAACCGCAGCTGCGGCACACGGACAAACGCTCTTTCATAGGATAAAGCATGAAACTTCTGTGAAAGGGTGAAACAATGGCTTATCTGAAAATTACGGGGGCGCAGCCCCTCACGGGCGAATGCCGCGTGCAGGGAGCGAAAAACAGTGCCCTGCCCATTCTTGCATCCACGGTGCTGGTGAACGGGCAGTGCATACTGCATAATTGTCCCGCTTTATCCGACGTTGCCGCCACCGTAAACATACTGGAACATCTCGGATGCCGCGTGAAAACCGAGGGACATACCGTTATTACCGACGGCAGCTGTGTCTCGGAAAACGGCATACCTTATCCGCTCATGCGTGAAATGCGATCTTCCGTCATTTTTCTCGGAGCGATCTTAGCACGGCAGGGAAGCGTCCGGCTTTCGGCGCCCGGGGGATGTGAAATAGGCTTGCGTCCCATCGACCTGCATCTGGACGCGATGCACAAGCTCGGCGCTCGTGTGGAACGCAGAGCGGGAGAAATTTACTGTACGGTCCCCGGCGGGCTCCGCGGCGCGCCGATCACGCTTTCTTTCCCGAGTGTTGGGGCTACCGAAAACGTGATGATCGCCGCCTCTACTGCGAAAGGACTTACCGTGCTGAATAACGCCGCCCGTGAGCCAGAGATCAGCGATCTGGCGGATTTTCTCAATGCCTGCGGGGCAAGGATCCGCGGCGCCGGCGACGGCACGATCTGCATCGAGGGGGTAAGAGAGCTGCATCCTGCGGAGCATACGGTCATTCCCGACCGCATCGCCGCGGCCACCTATCTGTGTGCCGCCGCCATGACGCATGGTGATATTGCGCTTCGGGACGTTATCCCTGTGCATCTTGCGTCCGCCGTGAACGTTTTCGAAGAGGCAGGCTGCACTGTTGAATGCGGAAAAAATACCATACGGTTGAAAGCTCCCGCACGGCTCCATGCCGTAAGAATGATACGAACGATGCCGTATCCCGGCTTTCCCACGGATATCCAGGCGCCCGTTACGGCGATGCTCAGCGTTGCAAACGGCACGAGCGTCATGATCGAGACCATATTCGAAAGCCGTTATAAATACATCGGAGAATTGATGCGCTTCGGCGCGAAAATAAGCGTGGACGGAAGAATGGCGGTGACGGAGGGCGTGGAAGCGCTCTCCGGCGCTTCGGTCATAGCACCCGATCTCAGAGGGGGCGCCGCGCTCGTGCTCGCCGGCCTTGCGGCACACGGAGATACAGAGATTTACGGTCTGAAGCACATTGACCGCGGATATGAAAAACTGGAGCTGACGCTTTCCGGGCTGTCGGCGGATATAAAAAGGACGGATGAGGATGAACAAAGAACAGACGTATTCGAGAAATCCATCGCGGCAGACGGGCGGAACGGTACAGCGTCAGACGAGCCGTAACGACAGCGTAAAAAAAAGCGCGAGCAGCCGGAAAAAGCAGACGCATAAAAGATACGGTTTTATCTATTTTATCCTCGTGCTTCTCGTTCTTGCCGTAGGCGCGGGACTTAGCTTTACCGTCATATTCAACACCGAAAAAATCGTGGTGGAAAACGCCGCGGTCAGATATTCCGACGAGGCGATCATAAAGGCGTCCGGCATCGCCGTCGGCGACAACATGCCCCGTATGAACGTGAGCGGCATTGCCGCCGCCATCGAAAGGAAACTTCCGTATATAGGCGAAGCAGCGATCAAAAGAAGCTTTACGAATACCGTGACCATAAGTGTTGAATATACGCGCGCCGCCGTGGCGGTGGAAACGTACGGGGGATACGTGCTTCTGAATTCCTCGGGCAAGGTGCTGGAAACGGGCGTACAGGAACTCGCCGACTATATCGCGGAAATAACGGGCGTCACGGTCGACGATGCCGAAGCGGGGGGCAAAGTGAAGTTTGCCGACGAGGATATGTTCACCTATGTGACCGGACTCGTTTCCGATTTCGAAAAAGCAGGGTACCGCAATCTTACTCAGCTCGATCTCAGCGATATAAACAATGTAACGGCGGAGGTGGATTATCGCATCTCCGTAAAGCTCGGCAATATTTCCAAGGCTTCTTCCCGGCTTAATTTCGGTAAAAAGGTGATCGACGAAAATCTCGAAAACACGGCGTCCGGCAGAATGATCGTTGATCTTACGCAGGACGGCACGGCTTACGTGAGAAGTGAAAAGAATATCGAAGCGGCGTCCGAGGCTCTCGAGAAAACCTCCGAAACGCAGACGAACGAAGCCGGTGAGCCGCTCATTGCCGATGAACCCACCGCCGCTGAAGAGATGACGCGGGATGAAACGGAAACGACCGAAGAAACGCCGGAGAAGGAAGAAAACGCAGCCGCAGTCGGTTGACGAGGAAATTTGCATTAAAATTTAAAATTAAAATAATTTTTTGTCTTGAATTTTAGTTATATATATGCTAAAATCAAAACAAATTATGCGCATATTAACGTAAATATTCACCGGAGGATAAAGAAATGGGATTTGAAATGTCCACAGAGTACGATGTTGTTACTCAGATCAAGGTAGTCGGTGTAGGCGGAGGCGGCGGCAACGCCGTAAACCGCATGGTCGAATCCAACGTTCAGGGCGTTGAGTTTATCGCCGTAAATACCGATAAGCAGGTTCTTATAAATTCAAAAGCGAGCACCAAGATCCAGATCGGCGAAAAAGCCACGCAGGGTCAGGGCGCCGGTTCCAAGCCCGAGGTAGGCAAGCGCGCCGCCGAAGAGAGCATGGAAGCGCTCAATGAAGTTCTTGCGGGCACCGATATGGTATTCATCACCGCAGGTATGGGCGGCGGCACCGGTACGGGTGCGGCTCCCATCATCGCTCAGCTTGCCAAGGATAAGGGTATTCTTACCGTAGGTATCGTCACCAAGCCCTTCGAGTTTGAAGGACGCCGCCGTATGCAGCAGGCAGAGGCCGGTATCGCGGAGCTTGCTCAGCACGTAGACAGCCTTATCGTTATCCCCAACGAGCGCTTAAAGCTCGTTTCCGATCAGAAGATCACTCTCCTCAATGCTTTCTCCATCGCCGACGACGTTCTCCGTCAGGGCGTTAAGAGTATTGCCGAGCTCATCAAGATCCCGGGCATCATCAACCTCGACTTTGCCGACGTTACCTCCGTCATGAAGGACGCTGGTCACGCTCACATGGGCGTAGGCAGAGCGCAGGGCAAGGAAAAGGCGGAAAACGCGGCGAACGCTGCTATCTCCAGCCCGCTGCTTGAAACCACCATCCAGGGCGCGAAGGGCGTTATCATCCTGATCTCCGCTTCCTCCGACATTTCTCTTGACGACGTTGACGTTGCCGCCACCATCGTAAAGAATGCCGCCGACGCGGATGCCAACATCATCTTCGGTGTTTCCACCGACGCTTCTCTCGACGACGAGATGGTCGTTACCGTGATCGCCACCGGTTTCGGAAGTGATTCCAACGCCGTTCCGAACGCGGAAGCAAAGAAGGAAGAAGCCGCTCCCGTGGAAGAAAAGCCCGCCGAGACTTCTCTTGACGACGACGTGATCGACATCTTCAATATGTTCAAGAATAAATAATTTTCCCTCAGTAAACACAAGGGGCGATTTGATCGCCCTTTGTTTTTGTAAATAGCTATGATAAAAAATATTGTTTTCGACGTTGGAAACGTCCTGATAAAATTCGAGCCCGATAAGATGCTCGCCGCCTACGGTCTTTCCGAAGAGGAAATTTCCGCCGCCCTCGAAAAAGTGTTTTTTTCGTACGAGTGGCGCGAATGTGACCGCGGTGTCGGCTGGCACGACGAAGTTCTGCTGCCGAATCTGGAAGGGCTCACACCGCGCTGTCAAGAGGCGGTAAAGGATATCTGCTTCCCCCGTGATTTCGAATTGAAACACATGCCGCAGGTAGAGGGGATGCCGGAGCTTTTGGCTTCTTTGAAGGAGAGGGGATATAAGCTTTATATCCTCAGCAATTTCAGCTTCGGTTTCCACACCTTCGCGCCTCACGTGGAGGCGTTCCGGTATTGCGACGGACTTTTCGCCTCGTGCGACTATATGCTGCTCAAGCCCGAAAGAGAGATCTACGAAAAGTTTTTCGAGGTCTTTTCGCTCAAACCGGAGGAGTGTCTGTTCATCGACGACACCGCCGCCAATATCGAAGGCTCGCGCGCGGCGGGCATGGACGGTATCCTTTTCAACGCTCTTTTTGAAACTCCGGACGAGTTGTCCGAAAGACTTGATAATTATCTGAAATGAAAGGAATTTCAGTATGGCTGACAATAAAAAAATGGTAGAGGCCATCACCTCTATGGAAGACGATTTTGCCCAGTGGTATACCGACGTCGTTAAAAAAGCGGAACTCGTGGATTATTCGAGCGTAAAGGGCTGCATGATCATCAAGCCTTACGGCTATGCGATCTGGGAGCTTATCCAGAAGCAGATGGACGCGCGCTTCAAGGAGCTCGGACATGAAAACGTATATATGCCTCTCTTCATCCCCGAATCACTTCTTCAGAAGGAAAAGGATCACGTGGAAGGCTTTGCTCCCGAGGTAGCCTGGGTCACGCACGGCGGCACCGAGCCGCTGCAGGAGCGTCTCTGTGTTCGTCCCACCTCCGAAACGCTTTTCTGCGAGCATTACGCCAACTGCGTACAGTCCTACCGTGATCTGCCCAAGCTCTACAATCAGTGGTGCAGCGTCGTCAGATGGGAAAAGACCACCCGTCCGTTCCTTCGTACCCGTGAGTTCCTGTGGCAGGAAGGTCACACCGTTCACGCTACCGCCGAGGAGGCGATCGCCGAGACCGAGCAGATGCTCAACGTCTATGCCGATTTCTGCGAAAACGTGCTCAATATGCCCGTGATCAAGGGAAGAAAGACCGAAAGCGACAAGTTCGCGGGCGCGGTGGCTACCTACGCCATCGAAGCTCTCATGCACGACGGCAAGGCGCTCCAGGCCGGTACGTCCCATTATTTCGGCGACGGCTTCGCAAGAGCCTTTGACATGACCTTCACCGATAAGGACAACACCGTTAAATATATGCATCAGACCTCGTGGGGCACCACCACCCGTCTCATCGGCGCCATCATCATGTCCCACGGCGACAACAGCGGTCTCGTGCTTCCGCCCAAGGTCGCTCCCATCCAGGTCGTGATCGTTCCCATCGCGGCGCATAAGCCCGGTGTCATCGAAAAGGCCGACGAGCTTACCGCGCGTCTCAATAAGCAGTTCCGCGTAAAGTGCGACAAGACCGACAATTCCGCCGGCTGGAAGTTCGCCGAATACGAGATGAAGGGCGTTCCGCTCCGTCTGGAGATCGGCCCCAAGGATATAGAAAACAACCAGTGCGTGCTTGTCCGCAGAGACAACCGCCAGAAATATTTCGTCTCCCTTGATAACCTCGAGGAAGAGATCGCGAAGCTTCTCGACGAGCTCGGCGCGGCTATCTATCAGAAAGCCGCCGATAATATCGAAAAACGCACCTATCGCTGCACGAGTATCGACGAGATCAAGGCGCAGCTTGCCGAAAACGGCGACGGCTTCGTGAAAGCCATGTGGTGCGGCGAAGAAGAATGCGAGGATAAGGTCAAGGAGCTTACGGGCGTAGGTTCCCGCTGTATCCCGTTCGCGCAGGAAAATCTCTCCGACGTCTGCGTATGCTGCGGCAAGCCCGCGAAGCACATGGTCGTCTGGGGCAACGCATATTAAACAGAGTTAAGAGTTGAGAGTGGAGAGTTGAGAGAAATTTTGACTTTCGACTCTCTCTTTTTATGAAAGGAGTATATGTATGAGATTCGGAGTTTGCCGGGGTGTGGACGCGCTTGCGGATATAAAAACAGCCGCCGAAGCGGGCTTTGACTATATCGAATGCGGATTCAGTGGGTTATCTCGCTGCTCGGAGGAGGAATTCGAGGCGTTTGCCGCCGCGCTGAAAGAGAACGATATAAAATGCGAGGCGTCCAACGGCTTTCTGCCGCGCGATTACAAGGTCGTGGGAGAAGAATTCGACGAGGCAAAAATCGCCGCCTATATCGAAAAAGGCATGGAGCGCGGCGAAAAGGTCGGATTGCAGGTCGTTGTATTCGGCTCCGGAAAAGCGAGAGCCGTGCCCGACGGTATGTCCTTTGCCGAGGCGTATAAACAGCTTGTGTATTTTCTCGGGGAGGTAGCCGCTCCCATCGCCGCAAGGTACGGTGTCACGGTCGTTACGGAGCCGCTCCGCAAGGATGAGAGCAATATCATCCACACGATCAAAGAGGGCGTCATGCTCGGCGCCGCGACCGGCAGAGAGAACGTCGGCGGATTAGGCGATATCTATCACATGGTCGGCGCGGGCGATACCTACGACGACGTAAGAGAATTGAAGGGAAGCCTTCTTCATTCGCATATTTCCAACCCGAACGGGAACGGTGTGAAAAACCGTACGTATCCCGCGTCGGCGGACGAATTCGATTATAAAGGCTTTATCGACGCGCTGGAATTTGCGGGTTGCCCGCGCTGCTCGGTGGAGGCGGGCTGCGACGATTTCGCAAAGGAAGCCCCGCTCGCGGTAAAACTGCTGAAATCGCTCTGAGCGTCTGTTTAAGCTTGAAACTGAAAACGAAAATAGGAAAGAGGTACGCAAGAATCTTCCTGCGTGCCTCTTTGTTGTTTACTTTTTAAATCCGATGTAACATCATCGGTTGTATCTGTTTGTCGTTCAGTGCGGCTTCGAGCGTTTCTTCCGTCTTATCGAAATGCGCGACGACGGAGGCGGGCTTGTGTTCGCTGTCATCCTGCGAATACGGCACGAAATACACGTTCTTGTAATTGAGCAGTGCGCCGATATTTTTTGCCGCTCCGGCAAGCGCGTCGTTGGTCGATACGGCGAGAATCAGCGGGCGGGCGTTCCGCAGATGCGATTTCGCCGCTAACGTTACGGGCGTGTCGGCGATGCCGCAGGCGAGCTTTGCCAGCGTATTGCCCGTGCAGGGCTCGATGATGAGCGCGTCGAGCAGCTTTTTCGGACCGATGGGCTCGGCGGAGAAGATCGTGTGTATGATCTCATTCCCGCAGATATCGGTTATCTCACGGATAAAGTCCTCGGCTTTGCCGAAGCGCGTGTCGGTGGTGTACGCGTTGAAGCTCATGATGGGGATGACGTTATAGTTTTCCGTCAGCTTCTTCATGACGGGGAGCACTTTCCCGAACGTGCAGAAGGAGCCGCAGAGCGCGAATCCGATGTTGGGTTTCATCCGGTCGTCACCTCCCGCAGCATGGTGTCTAACGTATCCGCGATGATCTTCCCGGCGCTTTTCGGAGCGGTCTTTCCGGGCAGCGATTGCGCTTTCAGCAAGGTAAATCCCATGGCGGCAGCGGCGTCCCTGTCGATGCCGAACGGGGCGCTCGCGGTCTCTATGAGTAAACAATCGCCGCTCAGCGCTTCCAGTTCTTTTTTGCCTATGATCTGCGCCGGAACGGTATTGATAAGGCAGTCGAAGTCGTGTTTTTCCGAGGTGAGCTCGGAGAGCTTTTTCGCATACATTCCCGCCGTTTCTGCTTTTGCACGCTGGATGGGAGAACGGGCGAATACCGTAACCTCCGCGCCGAGAGCGGCAAGCATCCGCGATACGTAAAAAGCGACTCTGCCGTACCCCGTGACGGCGGCTCTGAGCCCGTACACCGTGACGGGCAGACGATCGAGCAGGATCGACAGAACGCCCTCGGCGGTAAGAAGCGCGTTTTTCAGCGTCAGTTCCTCCCGCGCGAAATAGTCGACCGCCGTGCATCCGGCGGCTTTGGCAAGATTTTTAAACGAGGCGGGGGCTTTTCCCGCGAAGAAGATCATGCCGGGTCGGGCGCGGGAGAATATATCGTTAAGCTCATATTCATGCTCCGAAAAAGGAGAGAAGAGCGTTTTTCCGTTTTTCGTGCAGGGGAGAGGCAGT
>JAZLHN010000024.1:0-4338 GCA_045616815.1 Acutalibacteraceae bacterium | reverse complement strand
AGCTCATATTGAAATGATTGATATCCGCGGAGATCACGGCAATCTTTTCATTTACCCAATCCGCGCCGAATTTTTCTTCCGCGAGGGTCAGATAATCGTAGTCCTCCAAACCGTCGCAGGCGTATTTGAGTCTTATCGTTCCCACGGGCTCGTCAAGACCGATATAGCCGCCGGGATAGATGAGGCAGCCGTCGCCCGCCGCTTTGTAATCGTCCCACGTTTTGGAGGTTTCCCAGGGATTGCCCTTGTCGCAGTAGATCGAATCCCAGTAGAGGAAGCCGGTCAGTCCCGCCTGCTTCTCCTGCCAGAACAGCTCTCTGTGACGGATGGCGTCGAGATAAATGAACATATTGTTCCAGATCACGTCCTCTCCGACGCCTTTCTTCTCATCCGCGGGACCGCAGCAGACGTACCACCAGAGCTTGGAGCCGAGCTCATCACGGGAGGTTTTCATCTGCTCGAGAATATCGCCGGACATGACGATATTTGAGCAGCCGCAGAGGATGGAGCTCTTTTCCTTCTGTAATTCCACGGAGGTATATTCCGTATCGCTTATCTCCACCTTTTCGGTACAGAAGGGCGTTACCATGTTGTAGCCCGGGCACAGACGGGAGAGACGGTCGGTCATTTCGGTATAGGTCGCGTAAGCCTCCTCGTTGCTCGGTTCGTCGATTGGATAGAAGTAAGCTTTCTCCGCCCATACGGGGTTCGAGGTCACCTTTTCGTAATACTGCACGAGGAGCTCGTCGTCGGAGGCATAGGGGATCTGGAAGGATGTTACCCGCGGATCGCTCATATACGCGTCGGCGCGCTTGTCAAGGATATCGTAGGGCAGCGTATAGGGGCTTATTCTGTGAGAAAGAAGATAATCGTAATAGGCTTTATACACGGCGGCCTGACTGTCATCCGCGGTGCCGTTGCCCGCGCCGTTCCAGCCGTAGGAGGAAGCGCCGAGGCCGTTGAGCTCAAAGAACGCAGAGGAGGCGAGGCCCATCGCCGTATCGCTCGCGGGAGCGTTGGGAAGCGCGAAATCCCATACGGTCGCCTTGATCTCGTATTCTGCATTCTCTTCGCCCGTTTTTACGGTAACGGTCGCGGTATATTCGCCCGCGGGCTGATCTTTTTCCGAAACGGTCTCTATGTAAAAAGCGGAAACGCGGTTCTTCGCAAGTTCGGTTTCCTTGCCGTCGTCGGGCACGAGCGCGTCGGCGTATTCATCGCCGAAGATATTGCCGTAGCCCGGTACGGAAGTGAATCTCTCCTTATAGAGCCTTACGGGCATCGTATTGCCTTTTTCATCCGTAAAGTCGGAAACGGAAACGAGAACGGTCCTGCCGTCCTTGGTTGCCGCGAGCATAAGCTGTATGCCCTCGCGTTCGTTGCCGGCAAGCTTTATTCTGCCGTCGTGGTCTTTCGGTATATCGTCGGTGGGTTGTACTTTCTGTGTGGAATACGTAAAGCCCGCATATACGCCCGTATTTTCTATCTCGCCGGAATAGGTGTTGAACGCGCGATAGACGGGATACGTCCACTGCAGCGGCATATAGTGCCAACCGGTGGAGAACACCATATAAAGGAACACCGCGCCGCAGATAACGCCTAATAGCCTCTGGAATATTTTCAGTCCGCTTTTCGATGCGCGGAACAACGTAACGACGAGCGCCGCCGTGAAAACGGTAAGTCCCACGGCGTAAGCCGTTATGATGGCCTTGCGGTTGAAAAGCCCGTTTTTGTTCACGAGTGCAAGGATGATCCACTGCACCGCCTCAAAGCCGAGCGCGGACACAAAAAACGTGATAAGCTGTTTTTTACCGGACACGGCTTTTTTGCCCGCCGTAACGAGCAGTACGGCCATGATGCCCGCCGTCACGGCCTGCAGAAGCGTATTGAGCACCACGAGCGCGAGATCTTCCCACGCAAGGAAGGTGTACCACAAAGCGTAGCAACCGTAGTAGAACAGTGTCGCGGTGAGTGCGACCCACAGCGGGTAAATTCTTTTGTCTGAAAGGAACGACAGAAGTTTTTTCATGATTCGTGACCTCCTTTTTTGTTTAACAGGAAATTGCTCCGTGGAACAAGAGAAAATTCTTCCGTCCTGTTAAACAAAAAAATCATAATGCCCGCCGACCTGCCCTTCGGGCACGGCGATGGCGTATCCGAAAGCGGCGACGCAGCCGCTTTCTTGTATTTTCATTATATACCTGCAAAAATTATTTAACAATTGCATTTTTTGTCAAAATTTGTCCGTTTCTTTTGTCACATATAAAAAGACGGAGAGAGAAATCATGCTATTTGTCAAAAAAATATTGCATTTTGCTTTTTCCTGTGTTATACTGTGGGCGCAAAGATATGAATCTTTGCGGAAAACCCAACAAACTGCAAAGAAAAAAACCGCTGAACGGTCTAGGCGGGTTTTTTCTTTTTTAAATGATTTTTTAAACACTTTTGTTTTTTTTTGCCGAAATATATTGAGATTTCTTTCCGGATTTGCTACAATAACAAAAGACGGCTGTCAGCCGAAAAAAGGAGAGAAATCAATGGCTCTGAATTATGATATACGCAAGACCCCCGGCGATACCGCGTGGTTCCGTCACGACCGTTTCGGCATGTTCATTCATTGGGGACTTTATTCCATGCCCGCAAGGCACGAATGGGTGAAAAATCACGAGGAAAAGACCAACGAGGAATATGAGAAGTATTTCAAATATTTCGATCCCGATCTCTACGATCCGAAGGAGTGGGCAAAAGCGGCGAAAAACGCCGGAATGAAATACGTGGTGCTCACCACCAAGCATCACGAGGGCTTCTGCCTTTTCGATACGAAATATACCGATTATAAATCCACCAACACTCCCTGCGGCAAGGATCTCGTAAAGGAATACGTCGAGGCGTTCCGCGCCGAAGGCCTCAAGGTCGGCTTCTATTATTCACTGCTGGACTGGCACCATCCGGATTATACTGTAGACTGCTGCCATCCTCTGCGTAATAAGGTGGACTGGGACGAATATAATAAAGGAAAAGATCTTCATAAGTATGCCGAGTATATGAGAAATCAGGTCACGGAGCTGCTTACCAACTACGGCAAGATCGACATCCTCTGGTTCGATTTCTCCCTGCAGGGCAAGGGCAAAAACGAGTGGGAAGCCGAAGAACTCATCGCCACGGCGAGACGTCTGCAGCCCGGTATCATCATCGACAACCGTACGCAGATCGAGCAGGATCTCTGGACGCCCGAGCAGGTACAGCCCACCGAATGGGTGCGCGACGACAACGGTCAGCTCGTTACCTGGGAGCTGTGTCAGACCTTCTCCGGCTCGTGGGGCTATCACCGCGACGAGCAGAGCTGGCTTTCTCCCGAAATGCTCGTGAGAATGCTCGTAAACACCGTTTCGTGCGGCGGCAACCTTTTGCTCAATGTCGGTCCCACCTCCCGCGGCTATCTTGACAAACGCGCCGAAAACGCGCTTGCCGCCATGGGCGAATGGATGAAGTATAATTCCCGCAGCATCTACGGCTGCACGCAGTCGAAATACACCGCTCCCGCCGACGTGCGCTACACCGAGCGCGAGGATGAATCGCGTCTTTACGTGCATCTTATGGCGTATCCCTACCGCAAGGTATGGCTTCCCGGTCTGCAGAGCAAGGTGGACTACGCGCAGTTTTTACAGGACGGCAGCGAAGTATTCATTGAGGAAAAAGAGGACGGTATCTTTATCGAGATCCCGAGAGTCAAGCCCGACAGCCTCGTTCCCGTCATAGAGCTCTTTATGAAATAAGCAAATAAAACCATTCAGGGAAAATATAAAATAAAAATATGAAAAGGAGATTTTTGCAATGAAAAAAACACTTTCTGTCCTTCTTGCGGTCCTTCTTTTGCTCACCTCCGTCGTTCCTGCGTTCGGAGCGGATCTTTATACGAACACTTCGGATGTCCCCGTTGTATATTTCATGGGAAAAACAGGGGCGATCGTAAACGGTGAAGGCAAGGTCATCCATCCGGTAGAGATACCGGACGGCTATATCATGGACGCCGTGAAGGAATGCCTTCCGTTCCTGTTCGACGCGATGGCGGGCGGCGACTGGGCGACCTACCGGGAAAAGGTCCTGTCTTTCGTGGAGCCTCTTTATACGGAGCTGCGGTTGGACGGCAACGGCGATCCGCAGTACGGTTCGCATATAGACGATTCCAAGACTTCGTACAGAAGCTTCCGCTGGAACAGTGCCACGCTGACGAAGAACCTCCAAGCAAAAAAAGGCAAGTATAAGATGAACTCCTGCGAGTATTGCATGGACTGGCGTCTGGATCCCTATGAGATCGCCGACGATTTTCATGCATTC
>JAZLHN010000023.1:0-8108 GCA_045616815.1 Acutalibacteraceae bacterium | reverse complement strand
TAATATTCAGTTTCTCAAAAAAATATAGTGTAACAGCCTGCCGGGGTGATGACCTCGGCAGGCTTAAAAATTATTATGTTATTTTTAAATGTTGACTTGATTGTATCTAAATGTTATCATTATTAAACGATATACATTTTTCGTTCTTTGTAAATAAAGCTTATGCCATTAAGAACAAACGAAAGGATGAAACCGAATGAAAAAGAATCTGTTATCCGTGTTCAACGATAAAAGGCTGTTTCCGGTATGGTTTGCAGTAATTGCCGCGGCATTCATTTACGGGCTTTACGCTTTTTATTATACCTTCCTTGACTGGACTGAGCTTCTTCTTGTCGGACTGAACTCCGTGCTTGCAGGCGCGGGCTTTGCGGGCGGCGTTTTGCTGTGTGCTTCCGCCAAAAAAGGCAGAGAGCTGAAAACAGGGAAAAAAGTGCTGATTTTTGCAGGAGGACTCGTGCTTTTTGAGGCTCTGCTCTTTGGCATTCTCACTGTTGTAAATGTAGGCGGACAGTATAACCGCAAGGCGATATACACCGCATACGCAGTGATAACCGTGATGTTTACCGTAATGTCGATGATTCTTTTCATCCGTCTTTCAAAGTCGGTACATAAGCCGCTCAACACCTTTCTTGCTTCGCTCTGCATCCCTGCGCTGCTCGTAACGGCCTGGCTGCCCGTGAGGAACGACGTAAAATACTGGTATTTCGATCTGATGTCCTCGGAGGACGTTTCCTTCGCGCCGATCACGGCAGATAACGCCATGATCAGCGACGCGGAGCGCGAACGCTGCCGCGCATGGTACGAATCCAACGTGATCCCCGTTTCGGACGATTTCGTGCCCGCCTTCAATTTCAAGATCGGCGATACCGATTTCAGGACGCTGTATAAAAACGGCGAAGTAAAGCCCGGGAACGCCCATACCGGCAAAGCGGGCGAAACGTACAAGGGCGGCGTCACGACCGAGACCGAATATCTTCTTCCCGACCTCGGGCTCACCGTATCGGCGGAATCGACGCTGTATGAAAAGCAGGCGACCTGCGAATGGACGGTCTATATCAAAAACACTTCCGATACCGACAGCGGCATCGTTACCGATTTCCACGCGGCGGAATGCGCGCTGGAAAACACCGCCGGCGAAATTTATTTCAGCCGCGGCTCCTCGAACAACGCGAACGATTTTCTGCTGAGCAAGGTATCGAGCGGCATTCGCGGACTCGATTTTGAAACGACCGAGGGCCGTTCCTCCGATACCTTCCTGCCCTATTTCAATTTCGCGGGCAAGGCCGGCGGCGTGGTCGCCGCGATCGGCTGGACGGGCATGTGGAAAATGAGCGCGGACGAAAAGGACGAAAACGTGAACGTGAGAGTCGGACAGAAAGTGCTGAACGGCTGTCTTGCTCCCGGCGAAGAGATCCGCTCTCCCCTCGTTTCTTTCAGCTTCTACGACGGCGATAACGCCGTGAAGGGCTTCAACACCTTCCGCGAGTTCATCACCGATTGCGTCTATCCCGACTGGGCGAAGAGCTGCACGATGCTCGAGACCGCCGGTCCCGCATCCACAAGAACGGCGGACGAGATCCTCGATATTCTCGGCACCTTCGACGATACCGTTTACGAAAACGCCGATTATTTCTGGATGGACGCGGGCTGGTATGAATATACCGACAACTGGTCGGACGGCGTTGGCAACTGGACGCCGGACACCTCCCGCTACGACAACGGCATCGCGGAGCTGGCAAACTACGGAAAAGAAAAAGGCTTGGGGCAGGTGCTCTGGTATGAGCCCGAACGCGTGCTGAAAGATACCGTGTTCTACAACAAGGGCATGGAAAACGAAGGCTGGCTGCTCGACTGCGGCACCGACACTTGGTGCTTCAATCTCGCCAACGACGAAGCCCTTCAATGGTTCACGGAATATCTCGCCTCTTCGATGAAGGAAAACGGCGTGACCTTCTACCGGCAGGATCAGAACTTCGACCTTTCCGTTTTCTTCGACGCAGGCGATAAAGCTTACTACGGCGGCAGGACGGGCTTCTGTGAAAACCACTATATCACGGGCGAATATAAATATCTCGACGCGCTGACCGAGATGATCCCGGGACTCGCGATCGACAACTGCGCTTCGGGCGGCAGAAGACTCGACCTTGAAATGGCAAGACGCAGTATCCCGATCTGGCGCAGCGACTACAACTGCGACCCTCATCCGGATCTGATGGAGTCCACACAGTCGCAGACGCTCGGCCTTTCCTGCTGGCTTCCTCTTTCGGGAACGATAAAATATTGCGTTAACCGCTATGAAGCGGCGACCTCGCTGATTCCCTGCTACCTCGAGACCTTCGGCACGGTGGGCAACGAGTTCTTCAATTCCTATACCGATCTGAGAAGCCAGATGACGGAAAAATATTATCCGCTCGTGTGCGGCGGCACCGACGCCGATAAATTCCTCGCGATGGAATTCGCTTCCGAGGACGGCACCGCGGGCTTCACGGTCTCCTACCGCCGTCCGGACTGCGAGTCCGATACCCTCGATCTTATATTCAGCGGACTGATCCCCGAAAAGACCTATACCATGCACGATTATTACGCGCCCGATCTTGAATTTTCCGCCACGGGCGAGGAGCTGATGACCACGGGTCTCAAACATACCTTTACGGGCTGCCCCGACGTCATCATCATCGTATTCAACGCGGAATGATCCGACATTCCGGAAAAGGAGGAGAAAAACAATGACAAAGCAGAAAATGGGACCGCGCACGTGGTTCAACCTCATCCTGTTCGGCTTTATGGGACAGGTGGCGTGGAACGTGGAGAATATGTATTTCAACACCTTCCTCTGCAACTTCATTTACGGCAATGCCTCTCCCGACGCGGTGACCGGCTCTCTGAGCGTTGTGGACGCCGTGGCGTGGATGGTGGCGCTCAGCGCCGTGACCGCGGTGGTCACAACGTTCATCATGGGCAATTTGAGCGACCGTATCAACAACCGTAAGATCTTCATTTCCGTCGGCTACATCCTGTGGGGCATCGTGACCGGCTGCTTCGGCTTCATATCGCTCGACAACACGGCGAAGCTCGGCACGTTTTCCTCTGCGGCGGGCATCCTCACCGCGACGGTATGGATCGTGGTGGGCATGGACTGTCTGATGACCTTCATGGGCTCCACGAGCAACGATTCCGCCTTCAACGCGTGGGTCACGGACGTGACCACTCCCGAAATAAGAACGACCACCGAGACCGTGCTTTCCATCCTGCCCGTAGCCGCCATGGGCGCCGTGACCGCGATGGGAGCGCTCGTCACGCAGCTCGGCTACCCCGTATTTTTCTTCGCCTTGGGCGGTT
This sequence comes from Acutalibacteraceae bacterium, assembly GCA_045616815.1. Taxonomy (GTDB): domain Bacteria; phylum Bacillota; class Clostridia; order Oscillospirales; family Acutalibacteraceae; genus RUG806. The sequence continues at coordinate 4,769 of JAZLHN010000023.1, read as the reverse complement.
TCGTCACCGTTTGCGGCATTCTCGGTCTTTTCACGCTCAAGGATTCCCGCAGCGGCGAGGTGAACAAGAACTCGCATTACTGGTCGGATCTCGTTTACGGCTTCCGCCCCTCGGTCATCAAAGAAAACGCGCGTCTGTACCTCACGCTCGCCACCATGTGCATCTACGGCACTGCCGTGCAGGTATTCTTCCCCTATCTCATCGTTTATCTCCAGCACAGTGAGATCGATTTTCTCAACCGTCTTCCCGAGCTTTTCAGCGGCACGACGCTCATCGTAACGATCATAGCTCTCCTGCTGACGCTCGGCGCGCTCGTCTTCTTCGTCACGCAGGTAAACAAGGTAGGCAAGGCAAAATGCCTCATCATCTGCGGACTTCTGTTCGGCGCGGGACTCATCGCCGTTTCCTTCGCGCATACGCCGATCGCCTTCCTTCTTTGCGCCTGCCCGTTCCTTGTGGGCTACGCTCTTCTCGGCATCATCCTCGGCGCGGTGATCCGCGACTTTACGCCCGAAGATAAAACGGGACTGTTCCAGGGCGTGAGAATGATCTTCGTCGTGCTCATCCCCATGGTCGCAGGCCCCCGTCTTGCTTCTCTGGCGGCGAAAAATTCGAGCATCACCTACATAAACGACCTCGGCGCCGAGAACGCGCTTCCCTCCTCGCTCATGTTCCTGATCGCGGGCGTGCTCGGTCTGCTCATGTTCACAACGCTCATTCCTCTGCTGAAAAAAGGTATTGAGCCGTCAAAAGAATAAAAAAAGAAAAGGAGCTGTTCTGAAAACCATCAGGATAGCTCCTCATTTTATGCTTCTGTTTTTCAGCGGCTGACTGTTGTTTCTCCGCTCTCCGTTTTTTTTCTGACTTCGGTCGTTCCGATCCTGTGCTCCAGCACTTTCGTCGTTTTTATGATCAGCTCGTCCGTTTCGCAGACGGGCGTTTCGCCGTCGGAGGGAACGACGCCGAGCAGACTCAGTACGTACCCGCCGAAGGTATCGTATTCCTCGTCGCCGATGTGGATACCGAGCGCTTCTTCGGCGTCCTCCACGGGGGCGTCGCCGCTGACGAGCCACAGACCGTCTTCTTTTTTTACGATATCCGGCGTGTCGGGCAGCTTGTCGTCCTCGTCCTCGTCGTATTCTCCCACGATGCTTTCAAGAATGTCGGTCATGGTCACGATGCCGCTCATGCCGCCGTATTCGTCCAGCACGATGGCGAACGGGGAGTGCTCCTTTTTCATGTTGGCGAACAGCACGTCCGCTCTCACGCTCTCCGGTACGAAATACGCGCGTTTTACGGCGTGCTTCATCACGTTTTCTCTCGATTTGTCCGCAAGACGGAAATAATCCTTCGCGTTGAGCACGCCGATGATATTATCCACGCTGTCGGAGCATATCGGGAAAAACGTGTGACGGCTTTCGTAAAGGGTGGTTTTCCACGTTTCATCCGTATCCTCCGCCCAAAGCAGGTCGATCTCCGTACGGTGGGTCGCGATCTCGTCGGCGGAGCGGTCGTCGAATTCAAACACGTTGAGGATAAGCTCTTTTTCTTCCTTGTCGATGGTGCCTTTTTCACTGCCGGAGTCGATCATCATGCGGATCTCCTCTTCGGTCACGGCCTCCTCCTGTTCGTTCGGGTCGATGCCGAGAAGCCGTAAAACTCCGTTGGTGGATACGCTCAGAAACCATACGATCGGCGTGAATACCTTGGAAATGAAGCTGATAAGCCCCGAAATGCCGAGCGCGAGACTTTCGGCTTTTTTCATCGCGTAGCGCTTGGGGACGAGTTCGCCGAACACGAGCGTGAAATAGGAAAGGATCAGCGTGATGACAACGACGGCCACGGAGCTTAACGTACCGCGCGACGATTCGTTTATCCCGCATTTTTCAATAAGAAAATTCACGAGCGGTTCCGAAAAATTATCGGCGGCGAAGGCGCTCCCCATAAAGCCGGAGAGGGTGATCGCGACCTGGATGGTAGCTAAAAATTTCGCGGGAGAGCTCGTGAGCCGCGCCAGTCTCACGGCTTTTTTATCGCCCTTGGAAGCGAGGGAGGCAAGGCGGGCGTCGTTCATGGAAATAATGGCAATCTCCGCGGCGGCAAAGACGGCGTTGAGCGCGATCAGTACCACCTGCAGAATGAGGGAGCCGATAAGCATTTTGTTGTCTCCTTAAAAAGTTACTGCATCTTATGGGCGACGTAGCTCTGGATGCGGATCACGTCGCTGCCCTTGCGGAAGCTGTAGGCCATCATCGTTCCGGCGGTCGTGCGGAGGAAAAGATCGGTGTCGATGTCGAGATAACCGGAGGTCTCGATGGTCATTTCGCAGATATGGGTGTAGGGGATCGTGACGATCACCTTCTGCTTGCCGGTGATGCCCTGCACGTCGATGGACACGATGCGGATGTCCGTGAATATGATAAGATCCCGGAAGCCCTTATAGCAGCCGATGACCTGCTCTCCGGCGAAAAGCGGAGCGTATTCGGCGGGAAGAGCCGTCTCCGTTACGGGAATGCTTTTTATTCTGTCTTTGGTGATCCCAATAGGCATTTTTCATGCTCCTTTCGGATTTTGTTAACTTATTATACATCAAAACGGGAAAATAATCAATACGTCCGGATTGTTTCTTGCAAAGGGAGCGGCGCTTTGATATAATGAAAATAAATTCAGAGAGAAAAGGGATCGTATGAAATATAAAGCGAAAACAGGCGTCGTGAAAACCGGGAGCTTTTCGATGGAATACGCCGTCTTCGGCGAGGGCGCGAAATTTTTCGTCATGCTGCCGGGCGTGAGCCTTCACAGCGTGATCCTTTCGGCGGATTCGATCGCCGCGGCGTATGAAGCGTTCGGAGAGGAATACACCGTATACGTTTTTGAACGCGTCACCGATATCCCGGAGGGATACACGGTGTCGGATATGGCGGACGATACGGCCTCCGCTTTACAGGACCTCGGTATAAGCGGGGCTTACGTGTTCGGCGCTTCGCAGGGCGGCATGACGGCGCAGCTCTTAGCGGCGCGTTATCCGTCGCTCGTGAAAAAAGCCGTGCTCGGCTCTACGATGCTGAAGGAGAGTCCCTTCGCCGCCGATTGCTTCGACGGCTTCATAAAAGCCGTTCATTCGGGGGACGTGCGTGCGGTCAACCGTGCGTTTTTTGAAAAGATCTACCCGGAGGACTATCTGAAAAAATACGCGGCGGCGTTCCGGCTGCTCGAAACGCAGGGCACAAAAGAAGAGATGCGCCGTTTTCAGCGCGAATTGGAAGCCATGCGGGGCTTCGACGCTTCACGGGAGGATAAAAATATCGTCTGTCCCGTGCTCGTGATCGGCGATACCTCCGATAAGATCCTGCCGCCGGAGGCCTCCCCGGAATTGGCGGCGCATTTAGGCGCGGAGCTTTTTATGTACGACGGGTTCGGGCACGCCGTATACGATACGGCGCCGGACTACAAAGAAAAAATAAAAGAATTTTTTGCGAAAAGTGAGGAAAATGCGACATGATGAAATTTATTGACCTGTTGAGAAAGACCGCCGTGCTCCGTTTTTACGCGGGCATGGTCGTTGTGGGACTTGTGATCGGTGTTATCAGTGCGATCGGTCTTGCCGCTCCGAAAGCGGAATATATCCCGGTCGAGGCCACCATTGTTCGCATCGACGAAAGCTATGATTCCGCGGGCGATGGCACGAATTACACCGTTTACGTCCGCTACCGCGCCGGAGGACAGTGGTTCGACGAGGCGGAGCTCGGCGCGTACTCGTCCGGTATGAAGGAGGGAGACGTGATCGAGATAGAATACAACTTTGACGATCCGTCGATGATACAGATGCCCGGTTCCGAAAAAATACCGTATATCACCTGCGCGGTCGGCTTTATCGCCGCCGCGGTGGGCGTTTACCTTTGTGTGAAGAACGTAAAAAAGCCTGCCGACGCCTTCAACGAGTACGACAAGGTGGATAAGGCGAACGTTTCTCCCGTGCTCGTCGAGAGCATAAAGAACAGCGGCGAAACGCAAAAACGGTATTATTTTCATTTTGATAAGAGCATCAAACAGGGCTATATCCTCGAGGACGAAGAGAAAAATCCCGTGATCGAAGCGAAGATGAAGACCATCAATCCCCTGAAACCCATGGAATTCGAGTTCATCGACCACCGCACGGGGCTCACCGAAACGAAGATGATCGGTCATACCGTTTCCACGAGCGTCGGCGCGGGGCAGGGCTTCGGCTCCCGCATGAACGTGAGCTCCTATTTTAAGATCGACGGCGTAAAAAACTGGGACTGGCTCGCTGAGAAGGGCTACAGCTTTGAATATATGCAAAACGGCATAAAACCCTGCTTCATGGTGCAACATTACGGCGTGGAGACCGCCTACATCGAAACGAGCGGCGTGAATCTTCACGGGGATGAAAACAAACCGCTCGGCAACCTGCCGATCAACGGTTATTTCCGCATCGACTGCCGCGAAAGCGAACTGAACGATATTTTCATGGTGGCTTTCAGCATCGCGCGGGCGATCTTCTACGAAAACAACTGAATGAATAAGGGGAGAGAAACAATGGAACGCAATACACAGTATGACGTTATCATCGTGGGCGGCGGCTTCACGGGTACGGCGGCAGCCATCGCGTCGGCAAGAGGCGGCGCGAAAACGCTCATTTTGGAGCAGTCCGGCGCTCTCGGCGGCGCGGCGGTGAACTGCCTCATCCTCCCTTTCATGTCGTGGTGGACGAATATCGAAGCCGACGGCAAAAAGGAACGCTTTTATCT
>JAZLHN010000022.1:0-3232 GCA_045616815.1 Acutalibacteraceae bacterium | reverse complement strand
CGCGGCGTTTGAGCCCTCGCTTACCGTCGAAACGCCGGGGTACTTCGGTGGTATGCTTTCCTCGGCGGCGTCCTCCGTGTGCGTGGACGCGCGGCTGAGCTGTCAGCCGAAAAATACCGTCATCGGCGGCGAGACCTTTTCCGATGCTTCTCTCATGCCCTATGTTTTCGTGCTTGCCGCCTCCGAATATGGGGTAGACGCCGTGAAAGACAGTGAGAAAAAACCCTCTGAAACGCTGGTATGTGTGGAAAACGGCGACAGCCTTTCCGAAGAGCTCGACGCCGTAAGATTTTCCGGTGCTGACGGCTGCATAATATGGTAGATTAAGATTTTTTTAAGAAGCGTCGCATATATTGAAAACGAATCAAAATTCGGACTTGATTTCAGGTTCCCATTCATTGTATAGTGTTAACTGTTACGGTACATTCTTTACGGAAGGAAAGAAATAATGAAAAAAATGCTTTTGACTGTTATCTTTATCATCGTACTTGCGCTTCTCGTGCTTGCGGGATGCGTAAGCTTTTCCACCAATATTCCCGGCCTCGACGATACGGAAGCTTCCTCTGCCGATCTGACGGAAGAGCCCGCCACCTTTGAACCCGCGACGCATTACGTTCCCGCCACCGACGAACAGGGCGAGGACATTACCAACGCCGAGGGAAGTCAGGTCTACGTTCCCGTGACCGATGAGCCCGCCGGAAATTACGAGCCTTCCTCCTATGTGCCCGTTACGGGTGTTCCGGGAGAGCAGACCGTTCCCACCACCGGCTATGTTCCTTCCTCCGAAGCGACCGTTCCCACCACCGGCAAAAACGGCGAAACCACCACGAAAGGCAATGAACCCGCTACGCAGGGCGTTCCCGCTACGCAGGCTCCCGCTCCCGCCGCGAACGAATACGACATATTCAGAAGCGGTACCTTCTACGCCAAGGGTCAGATGAAGGACGAGGAGGGCGTCAATCCTCTGGAAATGGCGATCACTCCGAATTCGATCTATATGCTCACGAAATTTGAAGACACCGATATGGCGATCCTCGTTTCCTCCGGCACGACGTATCTTATTTATCCGCAGGGCAAAGCTTATCTTGAAATGAGCTCCATGGTCATGAATATGATGGGCATGAATGCCGACGATATGCTCAACAGCGACGAACTCGGCTTCTCGGATATGGAACCCCTTTCGAAGGCGCAGAGCACCTCCAAGGCGACCATGGGCGGTCAGAACTGCACCGTTTATTCCTTTAATAAAGAGGACGGCTCCGTTTCGAAAGTTTATATGAACGGCAACAAGCTTGTCGCGGTAGAGGCATACGAGGGAACGAAGGTCGTATCCGCCACGTATTTTGAAACCATTACCGGCAACGTGCCCGCAGATAAGATCAATCCTCCCGCAAGTTATAAGAAGACCGGTCTTTTCGACTTCATGGGCATGCTCGGAGACGTTCTCGAATAAGATGAAAACGGCGATCGTTACGGGCGGCGCGAAAGGGATCGGTGCCGCGGCGGTAAAAAAACTGTGCGAAAACGGTTTTTCCGTAGCAATAAATTACTTATCCTCAGAGGAAAAGGCGGAAGCCCTTTCCTCTGAGCTTGTTTCAGCCGGTTTTGACGCGTTCCCCGTAAAAGCCGACGTGACCGACGCTTCGCAGGTGAAAGCCATGTTTGAGCAGGTCATGCACCGGAACGGCAGGATCGACGTACTGGTCAACAATGCCGGCATCGCGAAACAGCAGCTTTTCGATACCGTTTCGGACGAGGAGTGGCAGAAAATGCTCTCCTGCGACTTAACGGGCGCCTTCAACTGCTGCCGGGAAGCCGTTCCTTTTATGCTGAAAGCCAAATACGGCAGGATCGTCAACGTTTCCTCGATGTGGGGACAGGTGGGCGCCTCGTGCGAGGTCGCCTATTCCGCGGCAAAAGCGGGGGTGATCGGGCTTACGAAGGCTCTTGCGAAGGAAGTCGGTTTGTCCGGCATCACCGTCAACTGTGTTTCCCCCGGTGCGATACAAACAGACATGATGGCGCAGTTTTCCGAAAGCGACGTTTGTGCGCTCTGTGAGGAGATCCCGCTCGGCCGGCTCGGCACGCCCGAGGAGGTTGCGGAACTGATCGCGTTCCTCGCTTCCGACCAAGCCGCGTATATCACGGGACAGACCGTCGGTGTCAACGGCGGTATGGTCGTTTGAAATTCACGCTTTTTCCCTGCACATTAAAAAAAGACGCATTTTTTCCATGCGTCTTTTCTTTATGTCCTGAGAGCTCAGAATACCCATTCGTAGACCACGCCGAAAAGCTCCCGTATCCAGTAAACCGGCAGAAGTCCCGGAGAGGAAGCCGCCGAAACGGAGCCTGCGCTTATCCCGAGCTTTTTCGCGATGAGTCCAGCGCGGTATTCGTGATATTCGTTCGTAACGATCGCGATCTCTTCGCTGAGACCGTTCTCTTTTATCAGCTCTAAAGTGAACGCGAGGTTTTCTCTTGTGGAGGTGGACTGATCCTCGATAAAGAGGTGGTCTTCTTCTACGCCCGCTTTCACGAGTTCCGTGTACATACACTCCGCCTCGCTTATTTCCTCATCGTCGCCTTTCCCGCCGGAGAGCACGCATTTCGCGTCCGGGTGCGTCTCCAGATACTCTTTTGCGGCGTTTATGCGCGTAAGGAGCGTTTTGCTCGGTCTTCCGTCTTTGACGAGACATCCGAGCACGACCACGGTGGCGTTCTCCGCGGGCTCGGTGCGGATGGCGTTTATCATGAGACCGCTGATCACGGCAGCGCCCGCCAGACCGACGGCGAATAAAACGCAGAATGTGTTTGTGAGAATCCGCAGCGTTTTTTTCTTCCGGAGCTCAGGGAGTATTATTAATATTTTCGGACGGAATGCGCCCCACAGGAAAAGGCCGCCGAAAAGGAGGAGTCCGGCGATCGTACCGAGGTTGAAGATCCCTCCGAGAAGGATCGGGAAAAAGCAGAAGAGCCATCCGGCTCCGCCGAAAAGGATCTGTAAAAACCGTTTCATTTCATCACCGGAACAAGTTTATAAAATATTTCTAAAACAAAACTGAAAAAAGAAGGGTGTGTAAAAAAACGAAAGTTTTTTTTACACCCCCTTTTGAGGGGATAGGAAAAAAAGATGAAGAACGGACAAACTGAGCAAAAGCAAGGCTTCAGCCTTGCTTTTGCTTGCCCGAAGGCGTACAAAAGTACGTCGAGAGGCGAAGTTTGTCCGTAGTAT
>JAZLHN010000021.1:0-8028 GCA_045616815.1 Acutalibacteraceae bacterium | reverse complement strand
ATGTTAAGAGGCAATGTTGTAATATAATAAATATGGGAGCTCTTAATATAATTGCGCCGCAGGCCATTCATTATGAATTATGAATTATGAATTATGAATTCAGCATTATACATTCTTTTTTTCGCGTGTAAACAACAATTTACCGTTCTGTTTTCCCTGTAAACATTATTTGCTCCCGGATTTTCACAATTTTTTTCAGAAAGGAAAATATCATGTCTCAGCTCAAAATGTACAGATTCTACGGCACGCCCATCAACGAGGTACCGCTGCCCGAGGGTTACTCGATCTCCAACTACAAGTGCGAAGCGGACAAGCTTGCGTGGTGCGAGTGCTGCAAAAACGGCCTCGTGGCCGACGACGCGGACGAAAACACCTTCGACGACCGCATCACGAACGACGAGAACATCAACATCTACGAGGACGTTTTCTTCCTCGATTATCTCGGCGAGCACATCGGCACCGTGACCGCGTTCGTACACAAAAAGGACAACACCGGCGACATGCACATGGTGGGCATCCGCACGGATTTCCGCGGCAGAGGCCTTGCCAAATACCTCACGTTCATCACCGCGAAGAAAATGGACGCGGCGGGCGTGAAATGGACGGAGCTTACCACCGACGAATGGAGAAAAGGCGCGGTGAAGAGCTATCTGACCGGCGGCTTTAAGCCCGTGGAATACGACGAGGGCATGCCCGAACGCTGGGCGGCGGTTTTAGAGGACTACGGCATCGAGAGCGTGGACATGGTGAACGAGGACGGCACCTTCTTTTGCACCGTTCACCGCACGTCGAGCACGGAAAAATGAACATTGTAAATATCATCAACTTCGCCCGCGGCTGCGAGCCGCGCGAAAAAGACGATTCCTATTTATTCGAAACCACGAAAAACGAACTGGAGCTGTGTAAAAAGCACGGCTTTCGTTCCACGCTCCTATTGCAGTACGATACGCTGACCGATCCGCGCTACACGGAGCTTGCCGAGTCCCATTTTCCGCTCGTCGAGGTCGGCTTATGGTTTGAAACGGTTCAGCCGCTCGTTGAGGACGCGGGGCTTATCTGGCGCGGACGCTATCCGTGGGACTGGCACTGCGACGTGGGCTTCTTAACGGGCTACACGCCCACGGAAAGAGAAAAGCTCATCGACGTTTCGTTTTTGAAATTCAAAGAGATCTTCGGCTTTTATCCGTCGTGCGTCGGCTCGTGGCACATCGACGCGTATTCGCTGAATTATATGGCGGAAAAATACGGCGTCAAAGCCTCGTGTAACTGCAAGGAGCAGTACGGCACCGACGGCTACACGCTGTGGGGCGGCTACTACAACGGCGGCTATTACCCCTCGAAGAAAAATATGCTCTCTCCGGCACAGACCGAAGAGGAGCAGATAGGCGTCCCCGTTTTCCGTATGCTCGGCCCCGATCCCATCCGCCAGTATGATAAGGGAAGAGGACAGGTAAACGCCGGGAACGGTCAGGGCGTGGTGACGCTCGAGCCCGTTTATCCCGACGGCGGCGGCAGCGAACGCTGGGTAAAGCGCTATTTTGAGGAAAGCTTCAACGGCAAAAATCTCTCCCACGCCTACACGCAGGCGGGGCAGGAAAATTCCTTCGGCTGGGATAAAATTTTGCGTGGTCTTCCCATGCAGTTCGATATTTTAGACGGGCTGATAAAGGACGGCAAAGTCACCCTGATGACGCTCACCGAAGCGGGCGGTTGGTTCCGGGAGAATTTCGCCCTTACGCCTCCGGCGGCGATCTGCGCCGACGATCTGTACGGCGGCAAAAACAAGACCGTGTGGTACTCCTGCAAAAATTACCGCGCCAACGTCCTTTATGACGGCGAAACGGCGTTTTTCCGCGATCTGTATCTTTTCGATGAAAATTTTCCGGAAAAATACCTCACCGAAAAGGAAACGACCCATGCCTGCGCGTATTACACCCTGCCCGTCATCGACGGCTTCCGTTTTTCCGATACGCAGATAAGAGCGGGACTGTATTTTGAAAAAGACAGCGAAAAGATAAAAATAACTCGCTTCGAAAGCGAAACCGACGGAAAAGAAACGGCGATCGTCCGCACCGACGCGGGACTGACCGTTTCCCTGTCGGAAAATGAAATTCATATCGGCGTACCGGACGGCTGTAAGGCCGTATTCGAATTTGCGGAGAATGCTCCCGTTCCCTATCTGTCCGCAGACGGCAAAGAGCTGAAAATGCGCTTTGCGGGCGTGACCGGAAACGAGTATCCCTATTCCCTGCGCTTATCCGCCGGACGGTTCGGCACCGCCGACGGCAGACCGTGCATCCTTCCCGAAAACGGAGAAATCAAAATAAAAATATAAAGCAAAAAGGAGAAACAGCATCATGATGAAAATCGGCGTTATTCCGGATTCCTTCCAGGTACCCTTCAAAGAGGCGGTCATCCTCGCGCGCGATATGGGCGTACAGGGCTTGCAGCCCTTTGTTACCCGCGGAGAGATGGCTCCCGAAAACCTCACGAAAGAGGACAGAGCCGACCTTGTAAAGTACGTGAAAGAAAACGGCTTGCAGTTTTCCGCCGTCTGCGCGGACTTCGGTCTGAATTTCAAGGATAAGGCCGGCAACGGCGAGGGCATCAAACGCACGATGGCGATGATGGATCTTGCCCGCGACCTCGGCACGAATATCATCACCACGCACATCGGCCACGTCCCCGAGGACGAGGAGTGCGAGGACTATTACAACATGGTGTATACCATTGAAACGCTCGGTAAATACGGCGACGAGACGGGCGTTGTGTTCGCCACCGAAACGGGCCCCGAAAAGGCGCTTCCTTTGCGCCGCATCCTCGAAAAGGCCGACACCAAGAGCGCCAAGGTCAATTTCGACCCCGCCAACTTCGTGATGTGCTCCGCGCAGAACGCCGCCGAGGGCGTTTACATCCTGCACGACTACATCGCCCACACCCACGCCAAGGACGGCATCATGATCGCCAAGGGCGAATGGCAGGAGAAGATCCTCGGCGAGGGCGACGTGAATTATCACGCTTATCTTTCCGCGCTCAAGGACGTAGGCTACGACGGCTTCCTCACCATCGAGCGCGAGGCGGGCGCGACCAGAATGAGAGACATCGCCCACGCCGTGAGATTCTTAAAAGAAGAACTCGGATTTATTTACAGATAAGAGGTTTTTCACGGAAAAATGTTGAGTTGAAACGATAAGTTTTTGTTTGAAGCGGTAAACGAAGCATATGTATCATAACGCCTCCCCTCTCAGGGGAGGAGGGCCGCGCGTGAGCGTGGCGGAGAGGTTCTTTGCAAGATTACCGCCGGATCGCTGTCACGGCGGCGTTTACCGAACCTATCCACCATGCTTACGCATGGTCCCCCTTCCCTAAAAGGGAAGGCGTTAAGTATGTGTATGCCGCGTCAGACTGTGTACCAACCGAAAACTCCCTTTTTTTCATCCAACACATATCCCCGTGAAGTAACAGATAAGAGGTTTTTATGAAACGATCCGAACTTTTCGGCGCGGCGCAGTGGGTCGGCTTCGATCCTGCCGCCGTGTCTGTACACGCAAGAAAAAGCTTCTCCGCAGACAATACGGCGAAAGCCGAGCTTACCATCCTCGGCTTCGGCTTCTTTGAGGCGTATCTGAACGGTGCCCCCGTGTCGGAAGACAAATTCCTGCCGCTGAACACCGATTTCCACGACCGCGAGATCCTCATCCGCGGCAAGGAATGGGGCGAAAAAACGGCGCACCGCGTATACGTCTGCCGCTTCGACGTGAGCGCTCTTATGCAAAACGGCGAAAACGTGCTCGGCGTGATGCTCGGCAACGGCTGGTACGCGGGACGCGATCACGCTTTCGGCGACAAAAAGCTCATTTTCCGTCTCCTTCTCACCGACGGAAACGGAAAGACGACGGAAGTCCTTTCCGACGACAGCGTACAATGGAAAGCGGGCTTCGTGACCGAATATCATTTCACGAACCGTCAGACGCAGGACTTCATCGGCTATGATGAAACGTGGCTTCTTCCCGGCGGCCAAACCGACGGCTTTGAGAAAGCAGCTATCACGGATATTCCCGAAACGGAATATCTTACTTCCGACTGCCCGGCGGACAGAATAAGCGAGATCATCACCCCGAAGATCATCCGCAGCGAAGTAAACAAAAAGACCTACGACCTCGGCAAAAACTGCTCCGGCGTCGCCGTGGTATCCTTGAACGGCAAAGCGGGCGACACCGTAAAGGTGACGGTGGGCGAGGAAAAGACCGGCGACAACGCCGTGGACGAGTATCTTGTCTGGGGACAGGAGACCTCTTTTATCTGCGGCGGCACTCCGCGCGAAGCGTACACGCGCTATACGTGGAACAACGGCCGGTACGTTTCCGTCGAGGGGAACGCGAAGCTTCTGCGCTGGGAAGTCATCCACACCGACACAAAAGTTAATTCATCGTTCGAAAGCACCGATATAAACTTAAAGTGGCTCTACGACGCGTTCGTAAACACCCAGCTTTGCAACATGCACGCGGGCATTCCCTCCGACTGCCCGCATCTGGAACGCCGCGGCTACACGGGCGACGGCGAGCTTGCCTGCGACGCGGCGATGGAAACACTCGACATCAAAAATTTCTACGAAAAATGGATCGGGGACATCTCCGACTGTCAGGACAGGATCTCGGGGCATATCCAGTACACCGCGCCTTACGTGCAGTCGGGCGGAGGTCCGGGGGGCTGGGGCTGCGCCATCGTGCACGTTCCCTACGAATTTTATAAGCACTACGGTGATATGCGCTTCATGAAAGAACTGTATCCTCAGATGAAGGAATATTTCCGCTATCTCGACGACCATTCCGAAAACGGGCTTATCCTTTCCGACCGCGAGGGCGAATGGTGCCTCGGCGACTGGTGCGTGGCGCGCGGCTCCCGCGTGAAGATCCTCATCCCCGAGCCTTACGTCAACGATTATTTCTACATCCGCTCCATCAACGAGATCCTCGAATGCGCCGACGGCATCGGGCTTTCCGCAGAGGACAGAAAAACGCTCGAAAACAAAAAAGCGGCTCTCATCAAAGCCGTGAACGATACTTATTTCAATGCCGCCACGGGCGACTACGCCGACAACGTGCAGGGCGCGAACGCTTTCGCCGTCGATTTAGGCTTGGGCGACGAAAGAACGCTCCAAAACACCGTCGATTTTTACACCGACCTCGGCATGTACGACACGGGCATCTTCGGCACGGACATTCTGACCCGTGTTCTCTTTGAAAAGGGATACGCGCCGCTCGCCTTTGAACTTCTCACCAACGATAAGATGTTCTCATTCGGCAACCTGCGCTTACAGGGCGCGACCTCTTTGTGGGAATACTGGACGGGACGCCGCTCCCACTCGCATCCGATGTTCGGCGCGGTGACGGCTTACCTCTTCCGCTATATCCTCGGCATCCGCACGGACGAAACGGGACTTGTGAAGATCGAGCCGCTGTACACGGGTAAAGACGGCGAACATGCCGGCAGCATCACCACCCCGCAGGGCAGGGTGAGCGTAAAAATAAAATACGCGGGCGGCAAAGCGGAGATCACCGTGAACGCCCCCTGCGATACGGAATTGCACTTTGAGGGCAAAGAATACAACGTAACAAAGGACACAACATTTTTCACGGTCTTGCGTGAAATGGTTGGCTGAAGTACAATCCAAATGCGGCATACACATACTTAGCGCCTCCCCTTTTAGGGGAGGAGGGCCGCGCGTGAGCGTGGCAGAGAGGTTGAAGTAAATGCCGCCGTGACAACGATTTTTCGGCAAACCGTACATTGAACCTATCCACCATGCTTGCGCATGGTCCCCCTTCCCTAAGAGGGAAGGCGTTGTGATTGATATACTTCGTTTGCTTCTTCAAACAACGCTTTCCCTTTATTTCAAATCATCCGAAAGGAAGTATCATCATGGAACATTCCTCCCCCTTCATCCATAAGCCCGACGCGCCGGTGCTTACGAGAAAGGATATCCCCTACAACGCCGCCCTCATTTTCAACGCGGGCGTTACCAAATACAACGGCAAATACGTCATGGTCTTCCGCAACGACTACGGCGATTTTGAAAATCACAAATTGGAGGGCACCAACATCGGTCTCGCTTACAGCGACGACGGCATAAAGTGGGAAGTTTCTCCCAAGCCGTGCTTCGCTCTCAAAGACGACGAGATCGTGCGCGCCTACGACCCGCGCTTAACGGTCATTGACGGCGTATGCTACATGTGCTTCGCGGTGGACACCCGCCACGGTCTGCGCGGCGGCATCGCGAGCACCGAGGATTTCGAGCATTTCGACGTACTCTCCATGTCGCTGCCCGACAACCGCAATATGGTGCTGCTGCCCGAAAAGCTCGGCGGAAAATACGTTCGTTTAGAGCGTCCGATGCCCGTTTACTCCCGCCGCCATCACGACACCTTCGATATGTGGTGCTCCGACTCCCCCGACCTCAAATACTGGGGCAATCACAAGCTCGTGTGCGGCGTGGAGGATATTCCCTTCGCCAACGATAAAATAGGCCCCGCCGCGCCTCCCGTTAAGACCGAAAAGGGGTGGCTCACCACCTTCCACGCCGTGGAGCTCGACACCACGAGAGGAAAATTCGGCTGGGAGGATCGCTGGCAGAAAATTTACCGTGCCGGCATCATGCTCCTTGATTTGGAAGATCCCTCCAAGGTGCTGGGCATCTGCAAAGACCCGCTCATCGTATGCGATAAGGATTTCGAGCTCGAAGACGGCTTCCGTCAGCACGTCATCTTCCCCGGCGGCATGATCTTAGAGGACAGCGGCGAAGTCAAAATTTACTACGGCGCCTCCGACACCGTGGAATGCGTAGCCACCGCCGACGTGAACGATCTTATCAAGCTTTGTTTAGAATGATGAAAAGAAATTTATCCGATACGACCAAAGGCCGGTTTTATATCGTCTCCACGGCGCTGCTGTGGGGACTTGCGGGCGTATGCGTAAAATCCATCCCGTGGAATCCCTTCTCCATTATGGCTTCGCGCTGCGCCATCGGCATCGTCATGCTCGGCATCACGAGGAAGAGCTTCAAGATTCATCCCGACAAAAAAACGTTTCTCGGCTCGGTGATGATGAGCCTCACGGGGCTGCTTTATATGGCGTCCACCAAGCTCACCACCGCCGCCACCGCGATCGTGCTGCAGTATATCGCCCCCATTCTCGTCTTTCTGTTCACCGTGGTGGTGCAGAAGATCAAACCGAAGCTTTCGGAAGCCCTCATCGTGCTGGCCGTGTTCGGCGGGTGCGTACTATCGTTCGCGGACGGGCTCGATCCCACGCGCTTTTTCGGAAACGTTTTAGGGCTCATTTCCGGCGTCACCTTCGCGGGGCAGATCATTATATTCAGCGATCCCGCCACCGATCCGCCCGCCGGGATGTATCTGAGCAACCTCATCAGCTTCCTTTTCTGCTTCCCGTTCATGTTCTTCGATAAAACGCTCGTCTTTGAGCCGAAAGCGATCTTCTGGGTCGTCATTCTCGGCGTGTTCCAGTACGGCCTCGCGAATATCTGCTATTCCAAGGGCTGCATCCTCCTGCCGAAAACGGAGACCTCTCTGCTGCTCACGATCGAGCCGATCTTCAATCCCATCCCCGTATGGATCGTCACCGGAGAAAAAATGGGCGTAAAGGCGCTCATCGGCTTTTTTGTGGTGATCGCCGCCGTCACGCTGTACGGACTTCTGCCCGTCATGGAAAGCAGAAAAATACATCGGGAAACGGAATAAGACCCATTCGGGATCATATATTTTTTGCAATGAGGCACGCTGATTTTTTCAGCGTGCCTTTTTGTAACGCACGACAAATTGCAGTTTAGCGGCTTCGCCGCTAAACTCCCGAGAGTTGAAAGTTGAGAGTTGAAAGTTGAGAGGTGGACGGGCTTCGCCCGTACCCGTTTATATAAAAGCAGGTACAAACGGGAGCAACTAAAGCAATATATCGCTCTTAATGTTGTCGAACAAGTGAATAGTTTCAAGTGATAGAATCAAATCGCGTAAG
>JAZLHN010000020.1:0-3214 GCA_045616815.1 Acutalibacteraceae bacterium | reverse complement strand
GGCGGCATACTGTTCGAGTTCCGCCTTCATGTCTGCGTCGTCACCGTCGTATTTTTCTTTGATCACCATGATGAGCTCGCAGTAGTTGGTGGTGAGCTGGTTTGCGTAAAGCTCCTTGGCAAGCTCGAAGGCTTCTTTGAGGTTGCCTTTGAGCAGATCGTCAATGGCGGCTTCATAGGCGCAGTTTTCGATCGCGCCGGAAAGCCCCATGCCGTTTTCGGCGGCCGCGAGAGCGCCGTCTACGTCGCCGGATGCTCTGAGAGCGAGGGCCTTTATCGAGTTCGCATAGTCGTCCGCAACGTTCACGGCGAGCATCTTATCGGCGATCTCTCCCGCTTTGGCAATGTCGCCCTCCTGCTGATAAAGCTGAGCGGCGGCGTAGCCGTATACGAGCGGATAGTCCGCCATCACGGCGGCGAAGCTGTCGAGATAGCCCTTCATGGCGGTCGTGTCGGAGTCGGTGAATGCCTCGGCGAGATACTTGTAGTAGTCAACGAACGCCTTGTCGTATTCGTTGGAATCCTCGGTAACGAGAGCGTCGAGCGCCGCGTTGATCTCCGCTTTGTTCATTTCCGCGCCCGAATAGGAAGCGTTGTAGTAGAAGGGATAGAACGCTTCGTTCGCCGCGTACTGGGCGTTGTAGAGCTTATCGAGTTCGTCGAGAACCGCTTTCGTTTCATCGCTCACCTCAACGTCCTCGGTGAAGACTGTTTCCTTGATGGAATTAGCGGACTGGGTATCGCCGCTGATGAGAAGCGCTTTGATGGCTTTTTCGGCTGCTTTTTCGGAGGGGAGACCGAAGGTGTCGAGAGCGCCTAAAAGAGTTGAATAATAAGCGGAAGCCTTGGTCACGTTCTTTTCGTTCTCCGCCTGCATGGCTTCGGCGCCGGTGAGAGCCATCTGCGCCACGGCTTTTGTCGCCGCTTCGGAAAGTCCCGCGTCGGCGAGAGCCTTTACGAAATCGTCTTCGGTGAAGGTGCCTTTGGTGTAAAGATCGGCGGCAAGCTCGGTAAGGTCGCCCTTATAGCCCTTGATCGCTTCGAGGTCGGCGAGCACCGTCTTGTACTCTTCATTTTCGGATTCCGTGTCCTCGGCGAGATACTGATCCGCAATGAGCTGTGCTTCATAAGCGTAGCCGTAGTTAAAGAGCTTTATCGTCATTGCCTCAAAAAGACCCGTGCAGTCCGCGCCGAGATTCTGAAGAGCGGAAATGCCGTTTAAGTAACTGCCGATCGCGGTCTGTGTGTCTTCCTTGGTTGCTGCCGCATTTTCGGTCGCCGCGCCCTTGCCTATGTAGGAAAGCGCTTCGCCTACGCTGCTCTTGATGAGATCGGGAGCGCCGATCGAGGAAGCGAGTGCCTCGTAATCCACGTCCGCGTCGTCGGTCTTGTCACCGATGGCTTCCAGCACCTTGGCGAGTGCGTTGTCGGCGATGCCCGAAAGGGAATCCTTGACCTTGAGGAATTCCTTGAATTCCTTGCCCACGGGGGCGTCGATCATTTCCTCGGTCATATTGCCGGTCATGTAGGTGTAGGCCGAGGCGTAGCCATCGGAGCCGCATTTCGCGACTACGATGTTTTCAAGCAGATCCTGACGGAAGAAGCTGAGTTTGGAATCTTCTCCGCAGTATTCGAGAGCGGCTTCGTAAGCGGAAACCTTTTCCGCGTCGGTCTCGGCAGAGGCTGCGGAGGTGTAGGCGGATAAGAAATTGTTGAAATCGGGGATCGTGATCGTAACTATGAAATAAGCAAGCAGCGGGATGATGATAAGCACGCAGAGCACGATCGGGATGATGACGGCGGCCTTGTGCTTTTTCTTGCCCTCTTTTTTGTTCTTTTTGGATTTCTTTGTCTCGGGAGCATTCTCTTCGCTTTCCTCCGGGGTGTTTTCATCCTCGGCGGCTTTTTCCTCGGCGTGATAGTCGAGCTCCTGGATCACGGGTTCTTTCGCCGCTTCGGCTGTCGTTTCGTCGAGAACGGTCTGGAAGGTGTCGCGTAAGCTTTCGAGCTCGTCTTTGAGCTCTTCGCCGGAGTTTTCAAGAGTTTCGGCTGCGTTTTCCGCCGCATTTACGGCTTCTTCGGCTGCTTCGGCTGCTTCGGCAGCTTCTTCAGGGACCTTGATGTTTTCGTCGTCGTTCATGGTCATTCCTCCGTAAAATAAAATATATTTTATTTTATCATATAAATATAATGTTTGCAAGAGAGATTATAGCTCTGAGGCTTAATTTAAGTTAAAAACATTCTTACTTACCGCAGGGAGAGAATATTTTTTATTCTCGGGATCTTCAGCAGGATCGCCGCGCCGGCGACGGTGAGAATGCATTCGGGAAGCATGTATTGCCCGTTATACAGGAGTGAATAGATGAATTTTCCCTGTCCCTCGGGGGCGAACTGTGCCCAGATCACAACGCCCGTGATGAAATGGCAGACGAAACGGAGAAAGACGCTCAGAACGATGCCCGCGCACACGCCGGGCGTTCCTTTCTTACGGAAGATCCCCGCCAGGCCGAGCGAGGCGAACGGGACGATATAATCGAACGCAACGCATACGACGACCGCGAAGGCGGTGGCGCAGTACACGAAGACCTCGCCTCCGGCTATGCCGCGGAACAGATGGAATATCCCGAACAGCAGCGCGGTGGAAAGCCCCTGCTTCAGTCCGTATTTCGCCGAAATAAGGCAGACCGGCAGCATGCTCAGAAGCGTCACCTCGCCTCCCATCGGCATTTTCCATATCTGCACGAAGCTTAAAACGACGGAGAGCGCGAGCATGACCGAGCATTCCGTCAGAGCGGTCGTTTTTTTATGATTCGTTGACATAACAAGACCTCGATTTTTGATATAAAATGAAAAATCCGCACGCTACCGGCGTACGGATATCGCTTTTTCGCTTATATCTTAACTCCCTACGCCGGTATTACCCATATCAGGTTAAAGGGTTCGGTGTTTCACCGTCTCAGCCTTTTACAGCACCCCTGTTACGTTTTGATTCATTGTAAAACGGAATCGTCTGTTTGTCAATAGGAGAAAAACGGAAAAGGTCGGGAAGCGGTGATCCGGATATCCGAAACAGAGCGGTAAATTTTTGTTTAGCGTTCCGCTAAACAAAAATAGTTTTCAGTTTTAAGTATTCAGTTTTCAGAAAAAATACTGATATTTCGTTTTAATACGATGATTTTACACCCGGATAAACAGTTTTTCCTGTTTCAGTATAA
>JAZLHN010000019.1:0-8721 GCA_045616815.1 Acutalibacteraceae bacterium | reverse complement strand
ATGCGTATACGGCCTTGGTGTTTTCCTCGATGAACGTACGGGCGTAGGCTATCTCGTAAACGGCCGTTCTCGTGATGATGGTGGTATCGGTGGCATTGTTGACGCCGCCGTCTCTGCAAAGATCCATGATGGCAGCTTCTTTGGAGGTCTTTACGATGAAGGCGTTTCTGTGATACCAGTTGCCCGCATTGATCTTGACGTTGTTGCCCATGAAATATTTGAGGATGGTGTCTACGTTGTAATATTCGTAGTTATCCTTTTCCATGAAGAAAACTCTGAATTCGGTAAGCGAAGCCTGGGTGACTTCTCTTCCCGCTGCGGTGATGAGCTCAACGGCTTCGTTGTAAGCTGCAAGCTCGTCCTCATCGGGCTCGTAAAGCTTGCCGTAGAAATCTTCATAATACTTTTCGCTGCCGGTGGGATTGAATCTCGTTTTCAGATTCTTCGAGATTTCTTCCAAAAGCAGAGTCGCATTGTATTTGCCTTCGTTGTACGTGGTACTCATAAGGCTTTCTGCAATGAAATAGAAGATGTTGGCGGCTTTCAGAATATCACCGGCGGCGTTATCTGCCGCGATGACGCGGTGATCATACACAAAGCCTTTGGCTTCGGTGTTGAAACCCTTGATAACGTTGCCGCTGGTGGCTTCAAGAGCCTTGTTTTCGATCGTGTAATTCGTGAGATCTCTTACGTGTTCATTTTTCAGCGCAGCCGCAAGATCATCGTACTGTGTATTATAGTCGATGGATGCAGCGATACCCGTAAGCCCGAGCGAAAATACGCTTATGAGCATTACGAAAGCGAGGAATACGCTGAGTGATTTTTTGAATGTCACAAAAAACCTCTCCTTTGCAAAATGATTTATATAATATCCGCTTTTCAGCGTGTATATATACAGCTTCATTATATATTACTTCGGAGGCAAATGCAAGAATTCTCAGTTTATTTTATATTATATATATGTAGAAAATAACACCGCGGTTTCGTTGTATTTGAACAAAAAAAAGGAACCCGTCCGATGAGGACGGGCTCCCGAAAGCTATTGCGGAATAAATTATTCGGCAACGGTGGTGTACATGAAGTACTTATAGCCGAGGGGGTTGGAATAGAAGCCGCTGATCTTGCTGCTGATCATATAGAGATCGGTGTAGAAGTAAAGAGGAACGATGCAGCCGGTTTCCATGAGCATATCTTCGGCAAGATGCATGAGCTGATAACGAACTTCGTTATCGGTGCAGGCCTTGATGGTGCTGATGAGCACGTCGTAGGTCTCGGCCCAGGTGCCGTTTTCAACCTTAGTCTCATAGCCGTAAGGAGTGAGGTCGAGGCTGTAAACTGCGGTATCGGCATGAGCGCCCTTACCGTACTGAACGTCGTTGTTGCCGGAGCCGGAGGTCCACATGTCGATGAAGCAGATGGGATCGTTGTAGTCTGCAAGCCAGCCGTTGCGGGCGATGGAATAGTTGCCGTCCTTACGGGTGTTGAGGAAGGTAGCCCATTCCTGGTTTTCAAGCTGCATGTCGATGCCTACTACGGCGAGAGCAGCCTGGAGATATTCACCGATCGCCTTGTGAGCGTCGCTGGTGTTATAGAGGTAGGTAAGGCTCGGGAAGTTGGTGAACTTCTGGGTAGCCTCGTCGAACGCATAGTACTTCTTGAGGGTCTCGACAGCGGAAGCAAAGTTCGCTTCGATCGCGTCGGCGGATACGTTGTAGTAGCCGTCGAATTCGTCGCTGGTGCCGGCAGTCTTGTAGAACTCGGTACCGTCGGGATTGGTCATACCCATAGCTACGAAGGAGGAAGCGGGAACCTGACCGCCCTGAGCGATCTCGTCAACGATGTAGTTACGGTCGAAGAGAAGACCGATGGCGTTACGGATCTCAGCCTTGGCAGCTTCAGCCTCAGCGCCGGTAAGAGTGGTGTCGGCGGGAAGGATCTCTTCGTTCACGTTCCAGCATACGTAGTAAGTACCGATCTGGCCTGCTACTACGAATTCATCCGGATAGTCGGTCTTGAGAGAAGCGATCTCGTTGGTGGGAACGTCGTCGATAAGGAGCCAGTCACCGTTCTTGAAGTTGGTGAGCATGTTGTTGGCGTCGTCGGAGAGATAGAACTTGATCTCAGGCATGGTGATCTTGTCGGCGTCAACGAAGTCGGCAGCCTTGGTGAGAGTGATCACGGAGTTGGTTTCCCAGGAGGTGATGGTGTAGGGACCGTTGCAGACGTAGGTCTCAGGCTTGGTAGCCCATGCTTCGTCGGCAACAACGTCTTCACGTACGGGGAAGTAGGTCGGGAAAGCAAGAAGCTCGTTCCAGTAGGAAACGGCGTTCGCAAGGGTAACTACAAGGGTCTTTTCGTCGGTCGCTTCAACGGCGAGCTTGGCGTCGGGATTGAGAGCCGCGCCTTCGTCGTCAACGGCGGATACCTCGTCGTAGCCCTTAACTACCTCGAACATGTAGCCGTAGTCGGCTGCAAGCTCTGCGGAAGCGGCACGGTTCCACGCGAATACGAAATCCGCTGCGGTGAGGTCTTTGCCGTCGGACCATTTAAGGCCGTCGCGAAGAGTGTAGGTGTAGGTAACGGTGCCGTCTTCATTGGCAACGCCTTCTACGAGTTCGGTAGCGGCGTCGGCAACGATAACGAGCTTGCCCTCTTCGTCCTCAGCCCATTTTGCAAGGCCCTGGAAAAGGTGAGCGAGCATGGTAGCGCCGTCAACTGCGGAGTTGAGAGCGGGATCGAGAGTGTCGGGCTCGGAAGCGATGCAAACGGAGAGAGAATCCGCCGTTGCGGTAGCTTCGCCGCCGTCGGGAGCTGCTGTGGTGGTATCATCGCCGGTCTTGCCGCCGCAGGCTGCGAGGCAGAGAACCATGGTAAGAGCGAGGATGACCGCGAGTAACTTTTTCATGGTGTTTTTTCTTCCTTTCTGGAAATTTTTTTATTTTTCAATATGCCGGCAAAACCTTTGGAGTCTTCCCCGCACATAATGAACGGTTTTATTTGTCCGTCAGATGACAGGCGACGAAATGGCCGGGGGATACCTCTTTGAATTCGGGCATCGCTTCGGCGCAGCGCTTTTCCGCGTAAGGACAGCGCGTGCGGAAAGGACAGCCGGAGGGCGCGTTGAGCGGACTTGGTATATCGCCGGTGAGAGTGATCCTCTTGTTGGCTCTCGCCACCTTCGGGTCGGGCATCGGCACGGCGGACATGAGCGCCTGCGAATAGGGATGCAGGGGGTGATCGTAGATCTCGGCGGCGTCCGCTAATTCTACCATCTTGCCTAAATACATGACGGCGATACGGTCGCTTATATGTCTAACGACGAGAAGATCGTGGGCGATGAACAGGTAGGTGAGCCCCATGGAATCCTGCAGCTCGTCGAACATGTTGATCACCTGCGCCTGGATGGAAACGTCCAGCGCCGATACGGGCTCGTCGCATACGATGAAGCCGGGATCGACGGCGAGCGCACGGGCGATGCCGATACGCTGCCGCTGGCCGCCGGAAAATTCGTGCGCGTAGCGGGAGGCGTGTTCGGAGTTGAGACCGACCTTCGCCATGAGATCGAGGATCTTTTCACGGCGTTCCTCTTTTGACGAATACATTTTATGCACGTCGAGCGGCTCGCCGATGATATCCGAAACCGTCATTCGGGGATTCAGTGACGAATAGGGATCCTGGAATACCATCGTCGCTTTTTTGCGGAATTCCTTTATGTCGGCTTTGGTCTTTATTTCTTTGCCGTCGTACCATATTTCGCCCGCGGTGGGCTTGTAAAGATGGAGGATCGTTCTGCCTACGGTCGTTTTGCCGCAGCCGGATTCACCTACGAGGCCGAGCGTTTCGCCTTTTTTTATCGAAAAGGATACATCGTCTACGGCTTTCAAGGGCTTGGAACGCAGCAGCCCCATATTGATATCAAAGTATTCTTTAAGGTTTTTTACCTCTACGAGGGGCGTGTTCTGTTCACTCATTTTCGCTGCCCCCTTCATTTTCGTCGTTCACGAGCGTTACGTCGCCGCTTTCTATGCCGTTTTTAATATTCATCCAGCAGGAGGCGAAGTGCTCGTCGTTGATCCTTAGTCTTTCCGCGCGTTCTTTTAAGCATATTTTCATCGCATTGTCGCAGCGCGGTGCGAACGGACAGCCCGCGGGCATGTTCAGCAGGTCGATGGGAGTGCCGGTGATGGGCTGCAGCTTCGTGCCTGCGGTGTTCGCCGTTGGGATGGAGCGCATGAGTCCCTTTGTGTATTCGTGGCGCGGATTGTAGAAGATCTCGTCCGCCGTGCCCTGTTCACAGATGGAACCGGCGTACATGACGATCACTTCATCGCAGAGCTGCGCGACCACGCCGAGATCGTGGGTGATCATGATGATCGCCATGCCGAGTTCTTTTTGAAGGGATACCATGAGCTCGAGAATCTGCGCCTGGATGGTAACGTCGAGAGCCGTGGTGGGCTCGTCGGCGATGAGAATATCGGGTTCGCAGGCAAGCGCCATCGCGATCATGACTCTCTGCCGCATACCGCCGGAAAACTCGAACGGATACTGCTTCATGCGCTTCTCCGGCTCGTTCACGTTGACGAGACGAAGCATTTCAACGGCTCTGTCGTACGCCTGCTTTTTGTCTCTGTCGGTATGCAGGGTGATGGCCTCCATGAGCTGATGCCCGATCGTGTAGGTCGGGTTGAGCGAGGTCATGGGGTCCTGGAAGATGATGGATATTTTATTGCCTCTTACGGTCTTCATGACCTTTTCACCGGAACCGACGAGCTCCTGTCCGTCGAGCTTGATGGAGCCGCCCACGATCTTGCCGGTGGAGGCGAGGATCTGCATGATCGAATACGCCGTCACGGATTTTCCCGAGCCGGATTCTCCCACGATGCCGAGTACTTTTCCTTTTTCCAGATTGAAAGAAACGCCGTTTACGGCTTTCACTTCGCCCGCGTCGGTAAAGAACGAGGTACGCAGGTCTCTTACTTCAAGCAATGCCATTTTCGTACGCTCCTTTCTTTAACCGTTGAGCTTGGGGTCAAACGCGTCGCGCAGACCGTCGCCGAAGAGGTTGAGGGATAAAACGATCAGAGAAATGATGATCGCGGGAATGACCATACGGTAGGGATAGGAGGAAAGACCGTTGAGCGCGTCGGACGCCAGCGAGCCGAGAGACGGCATGGGCGCGTTTACGCCGAGGCCTAAGAAGGAGAGGAAGCTCTCCGTGAATATCGCGTTGGGTATCTGCAGAGCGGTGGATATGATCACCACGCTGATGCAGTTCGGGAGCAGATGCTTCCGGATGATCCACGAGCCCTTTGCGCCCGTCGCCTGTGCGGCAAGAACGTACTCCTGCTCTCTGAGAGAGAGGATCTGTCCGCGGATGAGGCGGGACATGGACACCCAGTAGAGAAGTCCGAATACGATGAACAGACTGATGATATTGCTGCCGATCTTCGCGAGCACTGTGCCTGCGATCATCTCGGAGAGCGAAGTCTGTTTCAGTACGGACGCGAGAAGAATGACCATAAGCGTGTCGGGAAGCGCGTAGATGATATCAACGATACGCATGATGATAAGGTCCACCTTGCCTCCGCAGTAACCCGAAATCGAGCCGATGACGATGCCGATCACGAGCACGATGAGGCTGGCGAAAAATCCCACGGCAAGGGAGATGCGCGTGCCGTAAACGATCCTTATGAGATAGTCTCGTCCCTGGGAGTCGGTGCCGAAAATGTGCGGGAACACCTTTTCACCTGCGTCGATCTTTGCCTGCTCGGTTCTGCCGTATTCAAAGGGCTTGAGATTCGTATAAGACGAGTCTACCGGTTTGCCGGGGGTGATGCCGAGCTGCTGGTCGTAAGCATAAGGCCAGAAAGCGGGCAGGAGAATGGACGTCAGTGTGATGACGATAATGATGATGAGACTGAGCGTTGCGATCTTGTTTTTCAGAAGACGCTTCACGCCGTCCTTGAAAAATGTGGAAGACGGGCGCATTTGCACCATATATTCTTTTTCTTCCGCAGTGGCGGGCATGAAAGCGCTCAGGTCGGTGTGCAGGGTAAACGGAAATTTACGCATGTTTCAGCCCTCCTTATTCAAGCGTTATTCTCGGATCGACGACCTTGTAGAGGATGTCGCCCACGAGGTTCATGATAACGATCAGCGCGGCGAGCACGATAGTCGTGCCCATAACGAGAGGATAGTCGCGCCCTGTGATACTGTTTACGAAAGCTCTGCCGATGCCGGGCACGGCGAAGATCTGTTCCACAACGAGCGAGCCGGTCACGATATACGCGAGCATGGGTCCGAAATAGGTGATGACCGGGATCAGCGAGTTTTTGAGCGCGTGCCCGAAGATGACCTTCGCGCCGGATACGCCCTTCGCTTTCGCTGTGCGGATATAGTCCTGACCGAGCACGTCGAGCATGGAGGAACGCGTAAGCCGCGTGATATACGACATGGGGTACAGAGAAAGCGTGATGATCGGGAGGATAAGTCCTTTTGCGGTGGCGCCGTTGGCGGGAACGATCGGGAATTTTATCGCAAACGCCACCAATAGCAGCGAGCCGATGATGAATGAGGGCATCGAAACGAACGCCGTAGTGATGACCATGATAATACGGTCGATGATCTTATTCCGGCGGAGGGCGGCGATGGCGCCGAGAACAACGCCGGTGATGAGTGCGATGAACGCCGCGATCAGACCGAGCTTCGCGGAGGTCTTCATGCCGTCGCCGATGATGTCGATGACCTGACGGCCTCTCTGTTTTAACGAGGGGCCGAAATCAAAATGCAGAACGATATCTTTCAGATAGGTCGTATACTGCTCGAAGAGAGGCTTATCAAGACCGTATTTGGCTTCAAGAGCCGCCTGTGCGGCGGGGGAGATCGCTTTTTCTCCCACGAAGGGGCCGCCCGGTACGGCGTGCATAACAAAAAAGGTGATCGTAATGACGACCCAGATCGTGAGAACGGCAAGTCCCAGTCTTTTCAGAATATAGATCAGCGTTTTTGAATCCATCATATTCCCTCGCTTCCGGCTGATTCGAAAAAGCACGTAACGTGCATAGCTATAATTAACATATATTTTACTACAAGTGTTGAAAAAAAGCAAGCCGGAAAATAATGAAAAAAACGGGAGAGTGTTCTCCCGTTCAATTCATTGGTTTTATTCCGCCGTGAGCGAAACGACGTGTTTATGCTCGTAGTCCATGCCGGCGCAGAGGTTTGCCGTGAGATCGGCGCAGTTGTATACCACGCTCCAGAGCGTGATGACCGGCCAGCAGAGCTGATGATGATAACGAAGCGTGCAGTATTGCAGAAGCTTGAGAGAGTCGTCCTCGCTCATCACGCCGCCGGTGGAGGTGAGCTTGTTTTTGCACTTGTCGTAGCGGTCGTAGCCCGTGCCCTTCGAGTTGTCGCCGCCCTCGGTGACGAAATAGTTCGAGCACATGGTAAAGGCGTATTTCGCGCCCTCGGGCTTCGTCGCTTCCACAACGCGCATTTCGTTGTTCACATATTCGATGATCACACTGCGTCCAGTCGCGTCGGTGAGCTGATAATGATAGCAGCAGAAAATGGAGTCGTGCATATCGTACTGCTTAAAAAGCTCGATGGCTTCGTCGATGTTCGCCGCCTTGTCGAGTACGGTGCGGATCATGAGCGTGGTGGCGATGGGCTTTCTGCCGGTCTCCTGCTTCGTGGGCGTCGCTTTGATCTCAAGCACGCCGATGGCAAGTCCCTTTTCGTTCATGCCGTCCATGCAGATATAGGGGGCGAGCAGAAGCTGGAGCTTATCCCTGTCGTTTTCGGGACGTTTTTTGTATCCGTAAAGCATAAGGTTGATATCGGTAACACCTATGCTTTTGTAGCCGTTTGCGGGAGCGGTCTTTACCACGAGGCAGGGGGAAGCCTTGTAGTCGAAATTTCTCGCGAGCAGGGGAGCGCCCTCCGGCGTGTGCGCATTGAACGTGGTGCAGCCCGCACCGAGCTTCCCGAGCTTGAATTTGCGGGTGCCGAGCGTAAGGAATTTCGAGGCAAGGGCAAGCAGCTCGCCTACGTTGGAAACGCCCTTTTCAAGCATTTTGTCGAGCGCATAATCGTTCTGATAATCCAACAGATATACGTTGTCGTCTAAACGTTTCAGGGATCCCTTCGTTTTTTGCTGTTCTGCTCTGAGAGCTTTCAGTGTTGCGGCATTGTCAGCCGGCATAGTATTGTTGCCCATATTTTCTTCCCTCCCGAAATGATGCATATATTTTATCAGCAAGGGCGTGACAATGCAAGAGCATATTTGTTAATATTTTTTTGATCTTCCAAATTATTTTGTAAAAACAGTTGACAATTATATAAGTCGGTGCTAATATATTGAAGCAGTTGAAAGACTGTTATGCGCTGGTAGCTCAGCTGGATAGAGTAACTGGCTACGAACCAGTAGGTCGGGGGTTCGAGTCCCTTCCAGCGCGCCAAAAAAATCGGATGCCGAAAGGTGTCCGATTTTTTTATCTTTTGTGTGATGAAATATTAGACAGAACGATAAATGGCAGTTTAGCGGGCGAAGCCCGCAGTTTTCAGTTTTTAGTTTAAAGTTTTCAGTCATGGAATGATTATACTGAAACAGGAAAAACTGTTTATCCGGGTGTAAAATCATCGTATTAAAACGAAATATCAGTATTTTTTCTGAAAACTGAATACTTAAAACTGAAAACTATTTTTGTTTAGCGGAAC
>JAZLHN010000018.1:0-3034 GCA_045616815.1 Acutalibacteraceae bacterium | reverse complement strand
TGAACAAGTGAACAGTTTCAAGTGGTAGAATCAAATCGCGTAAGCGATTTCCTTATCTCAACTCTCAACTTTCAACTCTCAACTCTTTTTTTGTTTGAACGCCTCCGGCGTTCAAACAAAAATTTATCGTTCCGTGTATTTTTTCAAAAATTCTGCCGACAATAGAATAAAAAACAACGGGGGATACTATGGATCGCCGGAAGAAAATAAGATGCATTTCGTTTGCCGCCGTGTTTGCGGCCGCAAGCATCGCGTGGGGCGTTACGGCAACGTTCCGCGCGAAAAAATATGAGACCGAGGTGAACGTTTCGCAGCAGCGCGCGCTCATCCAGCTCTGCGAATATCTCGACAATATCGAGACCGACTTAACGAAGACCATGTACGCCGGGTCGGGAAAAATGCTCGCCGCGCTTTCCGACGACCTCAATGTGCGCACCGCGGGAGCGAAAACGAGCCTTTCCGCCCTTTCCGCCGGCGATACGCAGCTCTATAATATCTACAAATTCCTTTCGCAGGTGGGCGCGTACACCGCGAGCCTGAACCGCAAGGCGGCGGACGGCGGGAGCGTGACCGCGAAGGAACGCGAAACGCTCGGAAAGCTTCTGTCCTACGCGGGCTCCCTTTCGGATCGGTTCGATTTCATTTCGGAGCTGCTGAGCTCCGGCTACCTTTCGTTTGAGGAACTGGACGATACTCTGATGAATGCCGATAAAGCGAGCGAGAGCACGGTGAGCTTTCTTTCGGCGGCGTCCGACGCGGAGGAGAGCATGACCGATATGCCGTCGCTCATTTACGACGGCCCGTTTTCGGATAATATCCTTACCAAAGAATCGGAGCTGCTGAAAAACGAAGAGGAGATCTCCCGCGCCGAAGCGAAAAGAAAGGCGGCGGAATTTCTCAAAGCGGAGGAAAACGTTGTCGCCTTTGAAGAAAAAACGAACGGCAAGCTCGCCTCTTTCGTGTTCCTGAAAGGAAACAGCGTCGCCGCGGTCACGGAAAAGGGCGGCTATCTTTCCTATATCGTCACGGAGCACTCCGCGGGCGAGGAAAAGCTGACGTACTCCGACTGCGTGGAAAAGGCTTCCGTTTTTCTCTACGAGTGCGGGTATAAGGACATGGTGTCCACCTATTTTTCCGTGTTCGACGGCGTGTGTACGGTGAATTTTGCCTATATGCAGGAAAATTATATCTGTTATCCCGATCTCATCAAGGTGGGTGTGTCGCTCACCGACGGCAGCATTTTGTCCTTCGACGCGACCGATTTTCTTATGAATCACGTCCCGCGTGAGATCCCCGAGCCGCTGATAAGCGCTGAAGAAGCGCGCGCCGCTGCCGCGGACGGGCTTACGGTCAAAAAATGCTATACCGCGGTGATCCCCACCGACGCGGGCGGGGAAAAATACGCCTACGAGCTTCTGTGCGAGGATGCCGACGGACGGAATATCTTAGTGTACGTCGATACGCAGACCGGCGAAACGGACGATATCCTCATCCTGCTTTACGCCGACGGAGGAACGCTGACGAAGTAAATTTTTGTTTAGCGTTCCGCTAAACAAAAATTTCAGTTTTCAGTTTTCAGTAAATAGTTTTCAGAAAAATTACCGATGCTTCGTTTATTCCTATTATTCTGCGCTTGAATGATCCGTTTTGTCTTATACCGACATAAACATTCCATGACTGAAAACTGAAAACTTAAAACTGAAAACTATTGTTTACACGCCCTGCGGCGTGTAAACTGCAATTCCCCGTATATTTTTCTCTTTTCCGGGCACACTAACACGGAGAAGGGAGTTGAGATATCGTGAAAAAAACGATCGCAGCCGCCGCGGCGCTACTGGCCGCCGTGTGCATAGGTTTTTCCGGATGCACGTCCATGAACACCACGGGTCGGATCGGCAGCGGCAGGATGACCACCGAAGCCACTACCGAGTCCAAGCTCAGAGAGGACGCCGGGAAGATCAAAGACGACGTGAGCGAAGCCGTCTCCGACGCGGGCGCCAAGGTGAAGGAAAAAGTCTCCGAAGCCGGAAGCACTGTAAGGGAAGGCATGGAAAACGCGAAAGAAGATCTTTCCCGCGCTTCGGACAAAAGATAAACAAAAAATTAATAAATTGTCTATTTTTTTTCGCCTCTGTTATGATAAAATATCGTCCGGAGGCGATTTTATGTTTGATTTCCGAAGAGTCCCCCTGCCCGATTATTCCCGCTTTGAGGACGGTGTGAATTCCGTCACGCACGCGATAGGCGTTCCTTTCGCCGCCGCGGCCGCCGTTTTGCTGTTCAGAAAATTCGGCGCGGATATCACAACGGAGCAGAAAGTCTGCACGCTCGTTTACGCCGTTTCCATGTTCATCGTCTTTTTCGGCTCGGCGTATTATCACGGGTTGAAGCCCGGTTACAAAAAGCAGATCGCAAGAGTTCTCGACCATTCCAATATCTTCCTCATGATCTCCGGCACCGTCACGGCGTTCAGTATTTTCGCCGTGAAGCCGCTCAACCACACGATGGGCATCGTGCTTCCCATCGTGGTATGGGTCGCCTCGGCGGTCGGCATCTTCCTCAATTTCCTCGACCTCGATAAGTTCAAATGGCTGCAGCTCGTTATGTACGTTGCGCTCGGCTGGAGCGCGATCATCGGCATGTTCCCGATCTGGAAAACGGGTGATGCCGGTAAGACCTTTGTGTGGACGGTGCTGGCGGGCGGCGCGAGCTATACGTTGGGTGCGCTTTTGTACGTCGTGGGCAAAAAGCATAAATATTTCCACGCGATCTTCCACGTGTTCGTGTTCGCCGGCGCGGTGCTTCTGTTCCTTGCCATGTACAGATATATATAATTCGGAATTATGTGATTTTTACAATGAGGCACGCTGAAAAAACAGCGTGTCTTTCGTTTTATGTCGGAACGATAAATTTTTGTTTGAAGCGCAGACGAATGCGGCACAAACTAACACAACGCCTCCCCTCTTAGGGGAGGAGGGCCGCGCGTGAGCGTGGCGGAGAGGTTCCAAGAATGCCGCCGCGACAACGATTATAC
>JAZLHN010000017.1:0-2209 GCA_045616815.1 Acutalibacteraceae bacterium | reverse complement strand
AAGTTGTTTTAAGGGGTGTTTTCAGGCTTTTGCTTTTGAAAAATCCCTTATTTTGTTTGGTTTTATACGATCTTCGCTTTTTTTACATCCCCTTTTTTTATCATCAATAATCCGATAATTTTTTATTTATTTTTATTCTTGCAACTTGTCCGCCGGCATGATAGAATAAAAAATCAGAGAGGTGTTGTCAGATGAAATACACGCTGAAAAAATTATTATGCGTTCTGCTCGCGGCGATGATGCTCGCAAGTCTTCCCGCCTTTTCTTTCGCTGAGGGAAACGACGTTTCGGCTACCGGTACCGATGCGGATGAACCGACGGAAGTAACGGAGGAACTGTCGGATGAACCGATCGGTGCCCCACTTCCCATCGTTTACATAGGCGGCAGACAAGATTATATTTTCTCCGACGGTAAAGACGCCGAGTCGGAAACCTATCTCACAGCAAGCCTTCCCGAGGGTGCCGCCAGAGAGATCATCGACGCCGCCGGCAAAGAGCTTTTCAACGGCCTTCTCAAAAACGACTGGGATGCGTTCTGCGACATACTTTACGATTCCGTATCGGAATATTTCAAGCCCGTTGCCCTCGATGAAAAAGGAAACGTCACCAACACCACGGGATACGATTGCTTAAAGCCCGAAGCGTTGGAAGATGAAGCGTATGAAGGGCTTTACGGTATCCACGACTACGATTTCATCTACGACTGGCGTCTGGATCCCTGCGCCAACGCCGTGGAGCTCGCTTCTTATATTAAAGCGGTAAAAGCCGCCACGGGCGTCGACAAGGTGAACATCGTCGCCTCCGGCATGGGCTATTCCACGCTTCTCGCCTATCTTGCCCAGAACGGCGGTGAAAGCATCGACGGCTGCATCCTCTACGGCGCAGGCCTGACCGGCTCCGATACGGCGGGCGTTCTTTTCTCCGGCGAGATGCAGATCGATGACGACGCACTCAACCGCTACATCCAGGAAAATCTTTCCGATACCGATATCGTGCTCGGTCTTTCGCAGTACGCCGCCGACCTCGTGATATCCAACGGTTTTGCCGATTCGCTTTTCAATCTCACAACGAGGATATACAAACAGATTTATACAAAAGTTCTTCCGCGGATCCTCATGGATTCCTTCGGCACCATGCCCGGCTACTGGAGCCTCGTGGGCGACGAATATTATGAAAAAGCAAAAGAGATAAACTTCCCCGCATCGAAAGAAGCTTCTGAAGATATCGGAACGGAGGAAGAGCCCGTTGACTATTCCGTACTGATCAAAAAGCTCGATTATTTCCACTATAACGTGCTCAATAAAGCAAAGGCTCTTCTCGATGGCGCGGTCAAGGACGGCGTGAAGCTTTATAACGTGGTAAAATACGGTCTGCAGGTCATGCCCCTCTCCGTAAATGCGGATGAGACCTCCGACGGCATCAACGTGATCGGAAGCTCCTCCCTCGGCGCGACCGCCGCACCTATCGGCACAAAACTTGACGAAGCTTATATCGCCGCCAAAAAAGAGACTCCCTCCGGAAAATTCCTTTCCCCCGACGGCGAGGTAGACGCATCCACCGGCTATCTGCCCATGCATACGTGGTATATCAAGAATCTCCATCACGAGTCCGAGCCGTATATCGTGGATATCATGCTCGAAAAGATCTTCGCCGGGGACGGATACGTTACCGTGTTCGACTCGGAGGAATACGCGCAGTTTCTCGTTTGCAGCCGCGATGCCGACCGGATGGAAAATCTCACAGAGACCGGTGTGATCACCCCTACCGTAAAAGACGAGCTTGAAGAACTCATAAGCTTCAACTCACCCACCGGTATCATCAAAAAGCTGTTTTCCATGATCGCCGGCATTGTGGAACTGATGCGGTATTTCATCGATCTTTTCACAACGGGCGAGCTCTTCGCTTGAATCGCAGATAAATAATACAACACGCTGAAACGCACACGAATGCATTTCAGCGTGTTTTTTTTGAAACATATATCCGCAGCGCAGAAAAAAAATCATGCGGCGATGATCATCAGCAACTGTCCGATCGGATAAAACCACCAGAGATACGGCGCGAATTTTTTGATCCCGCCGATCACGTCAAGTCCCAAAATAAGATCGGACACCATAAAGGACAGAGCTCCGACGGGCGCGAGAACGGCAAGCGGCCGAACGGCAAACGCCGCCGCGCCGTAGGTAAGAGCCGCATAGCAGTCGGGGGTAAG
>JAZLHN010000016.1:0-3087 GCA_045616815.1 Acutalibacteraceae bacterium | reverse complement strand
GAAACTTTTCACTTGTTCAACAACATTAAGAACGATATATTGTTATAGTTGCTCCCGTTTGTACCTGCTTTTATATAAACGGGTACGGGCGAAGCCCGTCCACATCTCAACTTTCAACTCTCAACTTTCAACTCTCGGCAGTTTATCGTTCCGATATAACAAAAGACACGCAGAAAAATCCTGCGTGCCGCAATGTTGAAATCACTTTCATTCCGAATTCCGAATTAAAATCATTCCGAATTAAATTTTGTTGTATTCCTTCTGCCACTGTAAAAACTTCTCTTCGTCGTAGGTTTCGGGGAGAAGTTTTTTTACTTTCGAAGCGGCGTTGTTTTTGGTGAGTATCTTACTGAGCGTGGGCAGAACGTAGGCTTTCGGGATAAACTTTCGGATCTTGTCGATCGCGTCGGAGGCGTCCTTGATCTGAATACCGCCGCTTCTGAGCTCCGCTTCGCCGATGATGCCGTTGTTGATAAAATAGTTGATATCGTCCGCAGAGAGAAGCTTCAGCGTATTTTTGAGGTTTTCATCGCCCATGTAGCGCATACCGTTTTTCGTGAGATATTCATATTCGTATTTCCAGAGGTTTTCGGTCGAGAAATCGCCGTCGCCGATCTCGAGGATACGCTGAGCAAGCTGTATGCCCGCCGCCATGCTCAAAGTGATACCGGAGCCGCTCATGGGCTCGGTCATCGCCGCGCTGTCGCCGACCGCCGCATAGCCGTCGCAGACGAATTTCGACAAGGTATTGCGGAGCGGTATTTTCCCGATCACGCCGCCGCGGATGAGCTTTTTGCCTTCCAAATGAAATTCTTCTTTGAAATCCTCTAATGCGTTATTGATGACCGTATCGTCGATAAAGCCGAAGCTGCCGATGAGCAGATCGACGAAATTCTCGTCCACGATCGCCCAATCCATGCCTTTATTCTTACAATGGAACAGATATACGCCGTAGGGGTCCTTATCCTTCAGCCCCTCCGGGCGCTCGAAATACGCGCGGTAAACGAAGAAGGTCTGCGAATCGGGGATGATATTCTGAATGCCGCAGAGCTGCGGGAGCGATTTTCTGACAGGGGAATCCATGCCCGCCGCGTCGATCACGAGGTCGGCTTCGTATCGTTCTTTCTTTTTGCCGTTATCGGCGACCACACCGACGACTCTGCCGTTTTCCACAACGGAGCAAAGCACTTTCACGCCGAATTTCAGCTTCACACCGCTTTTTTCGGCCTCGTCTAAAAGATGTTTGGAAAGCCCCTTTCGGTCGATATAAACGAGATCGGGATTGGTGGTGACGGGGGTAGCGATCCTGCCCTTTTTATCGGGGGAATAATAGGACATCGGGATCGCTGGAAGGATATATTCGGCGGGGATGCGGTCGATGCCCGCATCGTCGAAGACGGACAATACCATCATATCGTGCCAGTCCCAGCCCATATCCTTCCGCTGACCGGCTTCGAGGACGGTCGCGTCGTAGCCCTTACGCGCAAGGATGATACTGGCGACGATGCCGCCGTGTCCCGCGCCCGCAACAAGGATCTTTCTCATAAAAACTCCCCTTTTATCAGCTTTTTCTGTATTGTAGCAGAAAGCGGCGGAAAATGCAAATTTTTCTTTTCCGGTGTTGACAAACGAAAAAAATCGGGATAAAATAACATCGAATTGAATATTCTGCAAAGGCTCCGCAGGCAATGCGGATCAGAGGGAAGTTCGGTGAAAATCCGTCGCAACAGCCATTACCGTAATTCGCTTTCAGCGATAAGTCGGAATACTCGCCTTGCAACGAAACGGTTTGACCGTGGCATTTTTTGGCATTGAAAAGTGCAGCCGTGATTTTTTCCGGACGCGCTTTTCCGCCCGAATAAAAGTTTACACGCTGCGCTTTTCAGGATCTTCCGAAGAGCGCAGTTTTTTTGCGTAATTTTTGCGTAAAGAGGTTTGTCCATGTCCGTTTTCAACAAGGAAAAGTGCATATCGCTGCTCAGAGAAAAATACGCCTCCCTGCACGGAGAGCGTTTCCCGAAGAAGGACGATTTTTCCGCCGACGAGGTGGTGGCGATCAAGGCCTTCCTCGGGCCGTGGCCGAGAGCTCTCGAAAAGGCTGGGATCAAGGAAGAGGATCCCGCCCGCCTCGCAAAAAAGCAGGAAAAACGCATCCACGCGAAGAAAAGCGCGACGCAACGGAAAATCAATAAAAAAATGCAGGGTCAGCCGTGATTTTCACGGTATATTTCTTTGCCGAAGCGTACGGTCGGCAAAGCGATATATATTTTACCAACAAGGAGAAAAACAAAATGAAAAAAATTCTTTCCATCCTGCTTGCCGTCCTTATGTTGTTTTCCGTTGCTTCAACGGCGACTTTTGCGGCAGAAACCGAAGCGACTGTATTTGTGTCCGTTGCGGACGACGAGCTTAAGCTCGCGTACAAAGCGGTCAAGGTGACCGACACCGACCGTGACGGCGTTCTTACGATAAACGACGCTCTCTTCTGCGCGCATGAGCAGAACTATGAGGGCGGAGCCGCCGAGGGCTATGCCGCTTTATCCACTCCGCAGTACGGTCTGTCGCTTACAAAGCTTTGGGGCGTATCCAACGGCTCCGGCTTCGGCTACTATGTCAATAACGAAAGTGCCTGGAGCCTTGCCGACGAAGTAAAGGAAAACGACCATGTTTTCGCTTTCGTTTACACCGACACGAAATTCTGGTCGGATGCCTATTCTTTCTTTAATGCAAATGAGATCACCGTCAAAGAAAACGAATCGGTCACTCTCACACTTTTCTCATATTCGTATGACGAAAGCTGGAATATGGTAAAATCCCCCGTCACGGGAGCGGAGATCACCGCTGACGGCAAAGCCACATCTGTCTTTACTGACGAAGAAGGCAAGGCAACGCTTTCTCTTTCCGAAGGGGAACACATTATAAGCGCTTCCGCGGCAAACGTCATTCTCGTACCGCCCGTTTGCAAAGTCACGGCGGAAAAACTCACCTTCCTTGAAAAAGTAGTCGCATTTTTCAACATGATCATCAATTTTTTCAAAAACCTTTTCAAGTTCTGATCCATTAACGGATGAAAAACACGATCAAAAA
>JAZLHN010000015.1:0-3166 GCA_045616815.1 Acutalibacteraceae bacterium | reverse complement strand
TTTTCACTTGTTCAACAACATTAAGAACGATATATTGTTATTGTTGCTCCCGTTTGTACCTGCTTTTATATAAACGGGTACGGGCGAAGCCCGTCCACATCTCAACTTTCAACTCTCAACTTTCAACTCTCGGGAGGTTAGCGGCGAAGCCGCTAAACTGCCATTTATCGCTTTGATATACAAAAAAAAGATACGCAGAATATTCCGGCGTATCTTTTGGTAAAATATACTTTAATTCCGATTTCCGATCTCCGATTTTATTCAAAAATGCGGATGACCGAAGCGGGGGCGAAGTCCTTGAGTCCGGCAAGGGTCTCGCGCAGCGCGCCCTCCTTCTCTTTTCCGGTGACGAACGCGATCTCGTTTTCGGGGGCGTTTTCTCTCGAAAGCACCTTGACTCCGCCGAAGCTTTCGCGGATATCCGAAACGGCGGCGTTTTTATTCTTCGCGTAGCCTCTTATATAAAGGCGGGTCTCGTATCCGAGATAGTCGCAAACGTCGTTTCCGGTGCCGTTTTTCCAGCTGTAAACGGGAGTGAAGCCCTTATCGCGGATACAATCGAGCACATCCGCCATCACGGCGCTCGCCGTGGCGTCCTTGCCCGCGCCCTGACCGTAAAGCATCAGCTCGCCCACTTTGCTGCCCGTGACGGACAAAGCGTTGAAAACGCCGCTGACGCCGGAAATAAGGGTGTCTTTTTTCACGAAAACGGGGCTTACGATGGCGTTTATCTTTCCGTCGGGTCTTTTTGCGGCTCTGCCCAAAAGCTTGATCGCCGCGCCGTAATTCTCTGCATAGGCGGCGTCTTCGAGCGTAACGGCGGTGATGCCCTCGGTGTGGATCTCCTCGGGACGGATATGTTTTCCGAACGCGATGGAGGAAAGGATGGCCGTTTTGCGGCAGGCGTCGAAGCCCTCGATATCGGCGGTGGGGTCTTTTTCGGCGTAGCCCTTTTCCTGCGCGAGCTTCAATGCCGCTTCAAAGGACATTTTTTCTGCGATCATTTTGGTGAGGATGAAGTTCGTGGTGCCGTTGAGGATACCGGCGAAGCTCACGATCTCGTCCGCCGCCATGCCGGTGAAAAGAGTACGGATGACGGGGATGCCGCCGCATACGGACGCGCCGAAGCGGAAGCAGACGTTGTTTTTCTTCGCCGCGGCGAAAAGCTCCTCGGCTTTTTCCGCCACGAGCTGTTTATTGGACGTAACGACGCTCTTTCCGGCGTTCATGCACTTCATGCAGAACGTGAAGGCCGGCTCCGTGCCGCCCATGGTCTCGACCACGACGCCGATCTCGGGATCGTTCACGATGATATCCACGTCTTTGATGACCTTGGAAGCGTAAGGCTTATCGGAAAGGTCGCGGATATCGAGGATATATTTTACCTCGACTTCTTTTTCATAGCAGCGTTCTGCGATCGAAGCGGCGAGATCTTCGGCGATCTCCACGGCGCCCGAGCCCACGATACCGCAGCCCATAACGGCAATTTTCATACTTATACGTCCTCTCAATGAAATTTTACTTTGATTTTACACTTTATTTTTACTAAAGTAAATAGATAATTTAAATATTAAGCTAAATATATATAATATTTTAGTTTATTTTTTAATATTAAGGTTGAAAAGCAGCATGTTTTATGCTATACTAAAACAGATATTTTATGTAAAAAAATAAACGCTGTACGCGCGGAGATAAATATGGAAAATTTCAGCAGTATAAACGACGTATGGAAAGAAGTCATGGCGGTATGCAGAACGAAGGTCTCGGAGATCATGTTCAATCTCTGGATCGCGCCGCTGCAGCCGGTGAAGTTCATACTTGAAAAATATACGGTCGTTTTTTCGATCAGCAACGAATTCAAAAAATCCATCACGCTGGATAAATTCCGCGGGGTGATCGAAGAGAGCTTCAGCGAGGTCATGGGATTTCCGATAGAGATCGACATCGTTGTGTCCTCGGAGGAAGTATTGAACAATTACAACGGCGAGCCTGAGAAGAAAGAGGAAGTCGTAAAGGAAGAGAGCACGGGAAGCGGCCGGTTCACCTTCGATAATTTCATCGTGGGCAAGTCGAATATGTTCGCCTACACGGTGTCGATGGGCGTTGCGAATCAGCCCGGAACGCTTCATAACCCTCTGCTCATCTACGGAAGATCCGGACTCGGCAAAACGCACCTGATGCTCGCCATCTACAATAAATTGAAGCACGACAATCCCGACATGGTGATCATCTACACCACGGGCGAGGAATTCATGAACGACCTCGTATATTCGCTTTCAAGCAAGAATACGAAGGCCTTCCACGACAAATACAGAAACGTGGACGCGCTGCTGATGGACGATATCCAGGTCATTCAGAAGGGTCTTTCGACGCAGGAGGAATTCTTCCACACCTTCGACGCTCTGCAATTAGCGGGCAAACAGATCGTGCTCACCTCCGACGTGCCCGCCAAGGAGATGGAGATCCTCGAAGAGCGTATCCGCACGAGGCTCGAACAGGGCATGATGGCGGATATCCAGCCGCCGGACATCGACACGAGAAAAGCGATCGTGCTGCGCAAATGCCAGCAGCTCGGCATCACGCTCAACGAGCAGATGCTGAATTACGTCGTTACAAAGGTAAAGAACAACATCCGTCAGCTCGAAGGCACGGTAAAGAAGATCGCGGCGATGCAGACGGCGTTCAGCGCTCCGATCACGACGGAGCAATTGGAAGCGATCATCAAGGACATCACCACCGACAACCAGCCCACACCCGTATTGGTGGAAAAGATCATCGAATACATAGCGAAGGAATTCGAGCTGCAGCCCGGCGTGCTGAAATCCAAAAACCGCAAGGAAGAAGTCGTCACGGCGAGAGACGTAGCAATGTACGTGATAAAAGAAGTAACGGACTTAACGCTCGCGCAGATCGGAAAATATTTCGACAGAAACCATTCGAGCGTGCTGCAGGCGATCCGGGAAGCGGAAAATAAGATGGAAGAATACCCGAACGCGAAAGCGATCGCGGTCAAAGCCATCGGCGACTTCCAGGCGAAGAATTAAAAAAAATACGCGCGAAGCGAATGAAAAGTTTCGCCCGCCTTTCGTCCCGACGCGAAGCCATGAAAAAGTTTGGTCAAGCTTTTCAAAGCTTGCGTAGTCAAGGAGCAGAGCTCCTTGTCGCG
>JAZLHN010000014.1:0-2780 GCA_045616815.1 Acutalibacteraceae bacterium | reverse complement strand
GTTTTGGCTTTTTCGGCGAACGTCCCGCAGAGGGAATTGCATTTTCTGTCGTCAAGGTGCTCGGCACGAAGGAGCGAATTGCTGAACGTGAGCTCGGCGGATATGCTGTATTCGTTGAGCAGGGCAATGACGTTTCTCGCGTCGTCGCCGCCGTATCCGACGCGTCCGCCGCCCCAGATACAGTCGGCGGGAGCGCCGTAGACCGAGCCGATGACCGAATCGTAAAACCATTCGTTCTTTTCGTAAAACAGCCTGAAAAAGACTTTGTAAAAGTCGTAAAACTCAAAAAGCCCCGGGAGATGAAATATCGGCTTGCTCATATTTCGTCCCACAGTATCGCTCTGCACGGAGCGCCGTCGGCGTGACCGAGGTTGAGAGGGGAGGCGCAAAGTGTGTATACGCCGTCGGGAACGGCACCGAGACGAATGCCCTCGAGCAAGACTATTTCTTTTTCAAGCAGGATGAGGTGCACCCGCATCGGCGCGTCCTCGGGACCGACTGTCTGCGATTCGTTGCCGATAAGGTCGATCCCCGCTTCCGCGAACACCTTTGCGGCTTCCGCCGTTACCACTGCTTTGCCTTTGAGCAGTATCTTTTTTGCCGCTTTTTCGTCCGCTTCTTTTGCTTTTTTCAGCATCTCTCTCGCGTCCGTCTCCGTAACGTCGCCGTCGTGCGTCACTACGAAAGCCCTGCCGACGAATTTTTCGGGCGCGATGCCGTTTATTCCTTTTCCGTCTTTGTAAAAATGATAAGGCGCGTCAACGTGCGTTCCGTTGTGGGCGCACATCGAAAACGCGGTCAGATTATAGAGCGAGCCGTTTTCAATGCTGCATACCGTCATTTTTTCGGGCTTTGGGTCGCCCGGAAAAACGGCACATTCAAAAAGCGGCTGGGTTATGTCGTAGATCATATTCGTTTTCCTCCCAAAAGCAAAACTTATCAGCCTCAGTATACACGCGCCGTATCGTATTTGCAAGAGAAAAATGCGCTTTCCGCTTTCGTAAAGCGCGTTTTTGCGGCGAAAATAAAAAACGTGCAGCCTATTGACAAGTGACCGTTTGGTCACTATAATGGAAGGTGTCCAAACGGTCACTTTGATTTTGCGGAGGATGTCATGGAAAACACCACGAAAGAAAAAATACTCGATTCTGCCCTCGTAAGCTTTGCCGAAAACGGATACAAAGGAACCAATCTGCGCGATCTCGCCGCGGGAATGGGGCTCAGCAAGTCTGCCTTATATAAGCATTTCGCGAGCAAAGAGGATATATGGAACGCCGTCATCGACCGGATGGAGGATTATTATATTTCTCGCTTCGGCTCTCCCGAACAAACGCCGCCGTCTCCGAAGTCCTGCGAGGAACTGATCGCCATGACCATGCGGATGCTTGATTTTACCATGCACGACAAAAGGGTGATACTGACGAGGCAGCTCCTTCTCAAAGAGCAGTTCCGTGACGAAAGGGCGCGGCATTTTGCCACTCTCCACTTTCTTACCGGCACAAAGGACATCTACACAAAAATTTTCGCGGAAATGATGGAAAACGGGATCCTGAAAAAAGACGATCCCGAGCTTCTCGCGTTTGAATTCACCGCTCCGATCACGGCGCTCATCCACTACTGCGACCGCGAAAGAGAAAAAGAGCCGGAGATCCTGCGGCAGATCGAAGCGTTCGTGAAGCATTTTATTGAGATGCACCGGAAAACAAATCAGAAGGAAGAAAGCAAAAGAATAT
This sequence comes from Acutalibacteraceae bacterium, assembly GCA_045616815.1. Classification (GTDB taxonomy): domain Bacteria; phylum Bacillota; class Clostridia; order Oscillospirales; family Acutalibacteraceae; genus RUG806. The sequence continues at coordinate 1,047 of JAZLHN010000014.1, read as the reverse complement.
GAGCAAATACACAACTTTTGATTTATTGTATCAAAAATATCTTTCCTGTATCCGGAATACAGAGGGACGGGGCTTGCGCTGCAGCTGTTGTCTGCCGCAAAAGAGCGGGCTTATCTTGCCGGAGCAAGGTGTATGTGGGTAGAACACGGTACGGCGAATCCCAACGCCCGCGGATTCCGGAACAAATATTTCACAACGTACCAGTATGAATTGGTAAGACGGATCGGATAAGGAGAAATATTACCTATGAAAAACGTTATGGATTTTCTGTCCGCGGCACTGCCGTGGATATGTATGGGGCTGGCATCGGCGGTATTTTTTGCGCTGTATGCCGTTAAAGAGGAAAACAGGAACAATGATGACAAAAACTGAAAATATCAAAAAAGAAAAGGGGACATGACGATGAACGCAACATACGAACACAAAAACGAACTGACTTTTATCGGTTTTCACACCGAGATCGCACCAAACGAGGGGTATCAAAAATGCCCCGAATTCTGGGAGACGGAATACAATGAAAAATATGCCCGCCTCTGGCAGACGATGAAGCCCGAAACGCCGGTCGAAGAAGCGATCATCGCAAACGGCATCGGTATGTTTGCCGTCTGCGGCGACGGAGATGACGGATTTTCCTATTGGATAGCCGGACTTTACAACGGCGGCGGCGTGCCGGAGGGACTCGAGCTTTTCACATTCCCCGAAAGCGACTGGGCGGTCTTTACGGCAAAAGGTCCGATTCCCGAGTCTTTGCAGGCGCTCAACACGCAGGTGTGGAACGAATGGGCACCGAACATAAAAACAATGTATGAAATCGGCGCTTCATCCATTGAATTCTATTCGGCAGGAAATCCGCAGTCGCCGGATTATGAATGCGGCATCTGGGTGCCGATCAGGAAAAAGCCGGAGCTGAAGATCTGTCAGAGCTGCGGAATGCCGATGGAATCGGCGGATGTTTTCGGCACAAACGCCGACGGCAGTCCTAATTCCGATTACTGCAAATACTGCTATACAAACGGTGAATTTATCGACAAGGTGTCGATGGAGGAA
>JAZLHN010000013.1:0-9421 GCA_045616815.1 Acutalibacteraceae bacterium | reverse complement strand
GAGGCCGTCGAAGATCTCGGGCACTTCCTGCTCGAACAGACGGCGTACAAGGCCGGGATTGATGCGGGAAAGGATGACTTTGGGGCCTCTTTCGGTCTCTTTGACGTCCACGATATAGATCTTGATGAAATCGCCGTCTCTGAGCTTTTCTCCGGGGATCTGATCCTTCTTGGGAAGGAGCGCTTCGGATTTCGCGATCTCAACGGTGGCGTCGCCGGTCTGGGGATTGACGTTGAGCACCTTGGCGGTAACGATCTCTTTATTGCGGCTCTGGAAATCCTTGAGCACCTGCTCGTGCTCGATCTCTCTCACACCCTGACGTACGATATGCTTTACGCTCTGCGCCGCGATCCTGCCGAGGTTGGCAAGCTTGAGAGGAATGATGATGGTGTCTCCGAGCTTGGCGTCCACCTCGTGCTCCTTGGCCTCTTCGAGAGTCATTTCGATATCGGGATCAAGGACCTCTTCAACGACTTCTTTGCGCATGGAGAGGCTGAGTTCAAACTCGCCGTTGAGCTCGCAGTAGATACCGGATTTTACCCCGAATTCTTTTCTGGCGGCGGTAGCCACGGCGTTGCATATCTTTTCGCAGAGCTGCTCTTCGGATATGCCCTTTTCCTTTTTGAACAATGCGACCGCGTCGCGTAAATCGTTATTCATTTTGATGATCGTTCCTTTCTCTTTCGTATATTTGAAAAATTTTTTTATCAGAAGTTTTCGTCGAAGTCATCAAGCTTCACGCTCGAATATTCGGTTTTTGCAAACGTATGAAGGCTGCCGTCGGCGAATTCGACGGTAACGCTTCCGTCCTCGTAGTTTTTCAGCACGCATTTGTGGACTTTCACGTTTTCAAACGCGGTGCGGAGTTTAAGGATCACTTTGGAGCCGATAAAAGAGGTGAAATGAAAATCTCTCACAAGCTCTCTCTCGATGCCTGTCGACGAGATCTGCAGGTTGTAGCTCTGTTCGATCGGATCGGCTTCGTCCAACGGAGCGTCCAGCGCGTCGTTCATGGCGACGCAGTCGTCGATGCCGACGCCGCCTTCCTTGTCGATGATGATGCGGAGATACCAGTTTGCGCCTTCCTTCACGAATCTGACGTCCCAGAGGATGAGCCCCAGTTCTTTCGCGAGAGGTTCGGCGATCTCCCACACGGTATTCACCGTGTTTCCGCCTTTCTTTTTTTCCATTTTTCGTTAAAGCCTCCTCAGCAAAACAAAAGAGCGGGTCGCCCCACTCAATGTCAATACCTTACTATTACCGTACACATAATATCACGTCACACGCGCAAATGCAAGAGTTTTTTTATCTTTTTACCCTTATATAAAAAAACTTTTTACTTCTGAATCTTGCATTCGACATATTTTATTGTTAAAATGATAAAAAAATATTCCGGGAGAAAAGAAATATGACCTACAGATATAAGACCAGAGGCACCTGCTCCTCCTCCATCACCATCGACCTTGCAGACGATCATACCGTGGAATCCGTATCGTTCTGCGGCGGCTGCAACGGAAACACGCAGGGCGTGGCGGCTCTCGTAAAAGGCATGAAAGCGGAGGACGCCATTGCAAAACTGAGCGGCATAAAATGCGGCTTCAAAAACACCTCCTGTCCCGACCAGCTCGCGACGGCGCTGAAGATCATGCTGGCGGGCAGCGAAAACGTGTAAAGAGGGAAAGAGAAATGGCACTGATACTCGCCTCGGGCTCACCGAGAAGAAAAGAACTGCTCTCCTTCATCACGCCGGATTTTGAAGTCCGGGTATCCGATGCGGAGGAAGTCGTCGATCCGGCGCTCACCCCCGAAGAAACGGTAAGATCGCTCGCAAGACAGAAAGCGGCGGCGGTGGAGCCTTCACTTTGCGACGGAGATATCCTGATCTCCGCCGACACGGTGGTCTTCATCGACGGCAGCATCCTCGGCAAGCCGCATTCGCGCGAAGAGGCGTTTTCCATGCTCTCGACGCTTTCCGGACGCAGACACACCGTTTACACGGGCGTTTGCATAAGCGACGGCAAAAAGCGCGTGGATTTCGCGGAGCGCACCGAAGTGGAATTTCTTTCGCTTTCCGAGAAAGAGATAAACGCCTATATCGACAGCGGCGAGCCCTTTGACAAAGCCGGCGCCTACGGCATCCAAGGCAGGGGCGCACTGCTCGTAAAGGGCATCGAGGGCGACTTCTACAACGTGATGGGCTTTCCCGTCGCCCGCGTGAACAGAGAACTCGCCGCGTTCGGAAAAGCATGAACTTCCTCCGAAGACTGCCGTATATATTTTTTCCGGCGCGATGCTGCGTATGCGATAAGGTGATCGGGCCCGGCGAGGATATCTGCCGGGATTGCGGCAGGCTCGTGATACGCTATCCCGTAAAAAAAGCCTACTGCTCCGTGTGCGGGATCGAATACGAAAACTGCTCGTGCGGCAAAAGGCTGCTGTACGCAAAGCTCGCCGCGCCCTTTTTCTACGAGGGCGACGTCAAACGCGCGCTCCACCGTTTCAAATTCCGCGGAAGGACGGATCTTGCCAAGCCCTTTGCCCAAAGGATGGCGGACGCGCTCCGCGAACGGGACATGCTCAAAGAGATCGACGTCATCACTTTCATCCCCATGCGGAAGAAAGCGAAATTCGACCGGGGCTACAACCAGTCGGAAATGCTGGCCGATACGATCGGGGAACTGACGGGCATCCCCGTAAAACAGCTTCTTTTCAAGGCGGTAAAAACGCCGAAACAACATTCGCTCGGCATGCGTAGAAGAAAAGGCAACGTGCTGGGCGCTTTTGAGCCTCTGCCGGATATCACCGGTGACATCGTCGGGAAACGGATCCTCGTCGTGGACGATATCGTAACGACGGGCAGCACGCTGAACGAGACCGCCAAAACGCTGCTGATCTTCGGCGCGGAACAGGTTTACGCGGCCGCGGCGGCGCAGGGCAAAAAGCGAAAATCGAAAAACGGAAAAAATGCACAAAATCCCCACGGATGAATTGTACAACAAAGTCAATTGCGAAAAACAGGCAGACGTGTTATGATATGATGTAATTTAAATATTAAAGGAGAACGGTCATGAAAACTTACAAAAAGGTATTATCTGTTATCCTCGCTTCCCTTCTGCTTCTCGCAGTAAGCGTTCCCGCGCTTGCGGCGGACAGCGGTTATGACATAACGAACCCCTACGCGAATATCGACTTCGCTTCCGTAGGTGCTTACAAGACGGCGCTTCATTCCCACACGAACGCCTCCGACGGCGACCAGACGCTCAAGGACTCCATCGAACGTCACGCCGCGGCAGACTTCGATATCGTCGCGGTCACCGACCACGGCACCGTAAACTACAGCTGGGAATATGCCAATCCCGATAAGCTCATCCACGGCGCTCTTTCGCTCGTGGGCAAAAGCGAGGGCGATCTCGTTTATCTCGGCAAAGAAGGCACCTTCTCCGACGGCACCGCCTACACCTACACCACCGCCGCCAACGGCGACGATTATCTTACGCTTTCCACCGGCAAAACGATGCTTCGTCTGCCTTACGGCATCGAAAACAACGCCGTATCCGTAAACGCGCATATAAACAGCTGGTTCACGGACTACAAGGATAATACCGTCACCATTTACGAAGACGCGGTAAGAGCCATTGATAAACGCGGCGGCATATGCATCATCAACCATCCCGGCGAATACACCAAGGCAAGATACGAGCTTCACACCGAAGACGCCTACAACGAAGACAATCCTTCCTACGCATACTATATCAATAAATACGCAACACTTCTCGAAAACTACGACGCTTGCATCGGCGTCGATATGAACTCCAAGGGCGACAACAGAACGCGCTTCGACAGAAAGCTCTGGGACGTTCTCCTTACGAGATTTGCCGCCAACGGTGAAAACGTATACGGATTGGCCTCCTCCGACGCGCATCAGCTCGATGTCATCGACACGGGCTTCACCTATCTCCTCATGCCTGAGTTCACCAACGCGGCGGCGAGAAAGGCCCTTGAAAACGGCGAATTCTTCGCGGGAAGCCACTGCCTCGGCAACTACGATGAGCTCGTTGACATCGCGGCGGCGCTCAGAGAATTCTACGGTGAGACCGAACTTTACACGAACGTTGCAAGCGCCGCGCAGGCTATGGCTGACAGAGTGGCTGCCATCGAAAACGGCGATATGGACGCCGACGAAGACATCAGCATCACCTACAGCGTGCTTGACGGCGACGGTTTCTGCACCGCGGAAACGCAGCCCATGATCACGGACGTCATCGTTGACGACGATAAAGATACCATCGAGATCGACTCCGAAAACGCGCTCATCGTTCGCTTCATCTCCGACGGAAAACTGATCGCTACCATGAAAGCCGACGACGCCGTACTCGATCTCGGCGCTTATGCCGACAAGCTCGGAAATTACGTACGCGCCGAAGTATTCGGCGAGGGCGGTATCGTTTACACGCAGGCGTTCCTTCTCAACGCCGAAGAGAACGCAGGCACCTCCAAAGTAGTGGACGGCGTATATTTCAATCTCGGCTTCCTTGATTTCCTTTTCGCGGAGTTCAATAACTGGATCGCCGTTCTGACAAGATTTTTTGCAAATCTTTTCTAAAAATGGAAAAACCTGCCAATTTTAAACAAATATTTTGTTAATTTTTGTACTCACCGATAAAAGCTTGTACAGAAAACTATTGACAAATCAAATTTTTTCCCGTATATTTAATTCTGTTATATTGTTAAAGAGGATACATTATGACCGATCCCACATTCGCAAGCCTGTCCGATGAAGAGCTCGCGTCACTGGTGCAGACGGAAGTCCCCGGCGCAGTAACGGAACTCGTCAAACGCTTCAGGCCCCTTGTGGAAAGCATAGCATCGCATTACTTCGGCGTCTCGTTAGAATCCGATGACATTGTTCAGGAGGGCACCCTCGCATTGCTCTCTGCTGCTTACTCCTATCTCCCCGATAAAAGCGCCGCTTTCAGAACTTATTCCGCCGTTTGTATTTCAAACCGCCTCAAATCGCTTATCAAAGCGGAAACGGGCAAAAAAAACTCCCCTCTTAACACATACGTCCCGCTTGAAGACGTTGAACTTCCCGCGGACACCGATCCCGTAAAAAAGGTGCTTGCCGACGAAGCGGCAAAAAACCTTTCGGATATAATAGATACTGAATTATCCGTTCTCGAACGCAGAGTTCTTTTCGGAACGATCGACGGCAAAAGCTACCGACAGATCGCCGAAGGGCTCGGAATTACGGAAAAATCGGTAAACAATGCATTGCAGCGGCTGAGAAACAAGCTCAAGAAAGCAATGAACGATCCAAGGTCTTAACGGCAAAAGCCGTTCAGATAAATCTGAAAATCCGGTGAGATAGCAAAAAGCTATGCCATAGGAAATAATTTTAGCGAGGTAGCAACACATGTTTGAAGACAAAACCTTAGTTTGTAAGGAATGCGGCAACGAATTCGTTTTCACCGCAGGCGAGCAGCAGTTCTATGCAGAAAAAGGCTTCGAGAACGAGCCCCAGCGCTGCAAGGAATGCCGTACCGCCCGTAAGCAGGCTTCCAGAGGCGAAAGAGAATTCTTTGAGACCACCTGCAGCCAGTGCGGCGGCGTAGCAAAAGTTCCTTTCAAACCCCGTGAGGACAGAGCTGTTCTCTGCAGCGAATGCTTTGCAAAGTCGAAGGCTTGATTTTTAATTAAAAGTTAAATTTTACGCTGACTCTGCACCCGGAGCGTCCGACAAAGACGCTCCGGTTTTTTTAAGTCAGCGCGTCAAATCCGGGAAGGAGATTTTTTTATGGTACCCGTACCCATCCGGCTCATACTCACCGCTCTCTTGAGTATGCTCGCCGTGATCCTTTTTCTCGTTTGCAGGACACAGCCGCGGAAAAGCGCGATGATCGCCATGCTGTTAAGCTCCTGCGGCGACGTTTTCATGGTCAATTCAGCCGCTTGGGGACAGCTCGCGACCTATGCAGGCGCGGCGTTTTTCATAGCGGCGCATATAGTGTACGGCGGCGGCTTTTATGAGCAGCTCAAAGCAAAAGGTCAAGCCCGGATCAATGCGGGCACGTACGCCGGCATAGTATTGATGGTGTTGAGCGCGGTCGGTCTCGGCATCGCGGCATTTACGGTACCGGAGGACAAAAAACCCGTTATGTTCGCGCTCATTCTCGTGTATATCGCGGCGATCGGCTATAACGTCACGTCGACCTTTTCGCTCGCAAAAGCGTTCGGAAGAACGTATATCATTCTCCCCTTTGCCGCCGTCGTTTTTTATATTACGGACGTTTTCATCTTTGAGGATATGCTGAACATCGACCATACGCTGCGGCAATACGTATGGCTCGCCTACCCGGAAGCACAGCTTCTGCTGATCCTGTTCACAGATGAATTCAGATCGAAAAACGCATAATATGCGAATGAAAGTACGCTGAAAAACAGCGTGCTTTTTTGTTTCCCCCTAAACAAAAAAAGACCGGAAACCGTTTCTGATTTCCGATCTCTGATATTCGATTTAAGCCATCGGTTCGAGCCGCACGTCTATGATGCCGTTCTTTACGCCGGAAGCATGGACGGTAAGCTTTTTGAGTCCGTCCGTATCGCCCTTTAAGCGATTATCCACACCGTCGAGGAAAGAAACGGGCTCCGACACGGAAAATTCACCCACACTGTCCGCCGAAAGGGTCGCTTTCATCTGTTTGCCGTTGAGCGTAAGCACGGCGGTGTGCGGATCGGTGATCTCGATATCCGCCTTGGTGTGCATGAACCAATAGACATCGGACGGCATTTTGCAGGTAAACTCGTCCGTAATGTGCAGGGATGTGCGGGCATTGTACATTTCAAAGGTACGATGAGCGCTTTTTACGCCCGCGAAACGGTAGGCTTCGCTCATATCGAGCACCGCCCTGCCGCCGTTTTCCTTGTCCTCTTCATAAGAGGTAAAGCCCGCCCGCGCGAAAGGATACTGATCCTCAAACACCTTGTTCGGATTGAATACAAGGGTATTCTGTCCCTCGGCGCGTTTGGCGTAGACCTTCCATCTGCCGCCGCCGATGATGCCCACGAAATAACCGCTGTCACCGTAATCGGCAGGACCGAGATCCTCTGCCCAGCGCTCTCCCATGGAATCAAAAACGAAAGTGCCGATATCGAGGTCGCCGTGATTCGTGTAGTTATATCCGCCCTTTACCGCGGCGAAGGCAGCATTTTCATCGAAGAACGCGCTGCGGAACGCAACGAATTCCTGACTTTTATCCGACTTCATATATACGGACAGGTTGAGCTTATCAACGTCGAGACCGTCGAGCAGCTCCTTGTCGTACCACAGGCAGCCCACGGCGCATTCACGGCTCAGTTCCAAGCCGCCCTTGCCGTTCTGTAACTCGCTTTCGACCGAGACGCGCGCCTGATAATAAGCGACCGCCGGGTCGTTCAGTTTTTTGGAGAACCAGTACATGGACGGCGCTCCGACCGATACCTTTTTGTTGTCGCCGTAGTTGAACACCGAAACGGCGCCCGTCACGTAAAGCGGGAAGGTACCGAGCTTCAGGAAGCCGTCGATTTCGGAAAGGCCGAAATCCGTACCGAAGAAGTTATCGGAGGTGGACATGAAATAGGTAAGGTAGGAGGTGCAGTATTCCCAATAGCCGCTCCCCTCCACGTACACGCCGTCCGGCGTGAAGGTCTCGAAATTGTAAGCCGTTTTTTTATAGGCTTCGGCAAGGAATTTCGAGCAGAAATCGGGATGGTATTCGTAAAACACCATGCATCCGACGGCGAGACCGCCGAAACCGACGCTGTTCCAGTTGGTCTTCGACCATTTCCACCAGTTCTGCGAAAGGAATTTTCCCTCGGTGGTCTTGAAGGATTTTTCCATAACGGCGGCGGCAATATCATAAACGGCCGCACCGTCAAGATAATCATACAGCCAGTTCACGCCGAGAGATACGGCAAAGGTCAGTTCCGCCGTATCGAGGAAATGCGACGGATGCCAGTCTTCAAACGCACAGGCGTTGAGAATCTCCGCCTTGCAGCGTTCGCCATACTTCGTATCGCCCGTCAGCCGCCACATCATGCCGAGCGTGACTGTACGGTCAAGAATGTCACGCGCGGTCTCGAGGATGCTGTCCTCCTCGTCGTCATATTCATAGGCATGAACGGGAGTATCAAGGAGACCGTCGGCACATTCCTTTACGTAATCGAAATACTCGTTCAGTTTCTCATCCCGGCGCACCTTATACGCTTTTTTCAACCGGTCGAAATCCTCGTCGGTACCGAGAACGAACACATTGGAATCGGTTTTATTCTTATATGCTTCTTTAATATCGTCCGTCGTTACCTCCCGCGCATTGGGCGTAAGGGAAATGTAATCGAGCCCCATGGCGGCGGTATCCTTCAGCATCACGCCTACCCCGGGAATAAGATTCATAAAGAAAAGACGAAGTACAAGCCAGAAGGATATAACGCTGTACAAGGTAACGCCGTGTTTTCTCTTTACGGATTTTTCCATAATTCTCTCAGCCTTTCCGTATCTGTGATCAGGTTTTCGGCTTTATCGCCTTTGATGAATTCGATCGTGAGTCCGCCTGTATAACCGAGGTCTTTGAGCCACGATAAAATCTTTCGGATAAATTCTTTATCTTTTTTATGCAGAAGCTGGAATTTATCCATCTCGGAAAAAGAAACGTGCGTATCCGTAACGTAAGGGATGAGTTTGTAAAGCTTATCTTTATCGCCCGCTTCGTCACGGTACCACGACTGATAATAGGTCTTCATATTATCGCGGTCGATATCGGCAAGGAATTTCAGCGAAGCCTCCGTTTCGTCGTTGTAGGTATCGTGATGGCATTCGTTGCTTACAGTAAGGCCGTATTTGGCCGCTTCGTCACAGCAAAGACGGGCGTCTTCGAGGAGTTTTTCATACTCTTTTTCTGAAGTAAGCTTACTTCCTTTCGTGCCGAGCCAGGTGCGGATGAATTTCGCTCCCATGATCGAGGCACATTTGCAGATATTCGTCCACGCCGCGCGGTCGCTGCAGCCGATACGATAATAGGTACCGTAGGCCCTGATCTCTATGCCGTTTTCATCGCAGAGCGTTTTCGCTTTTTTCGCATCGTCGGGAGTTTTCACGTGGACGTCGCTCCCCCACTCGATATAATCGGCTTTGGCTTTTGCCGCCGTTTCAACGACTTGTTCTATCGTATATTTTCTGAGCGATACGCTCGTAAAACCGATCATTCCTTTTCTCCTTTCAGCAATTTTTCAAACACCGTATGTTCGTCCGGCACAGGCAAAACGGGAACGAATTCCACGCCCCGCGCCGAGGTCACGGTCACGGTCTTTCTGTATTTTTCGTTTTCCGGGAGTATTTTTCCGTTTTTCGTACAGATCGAGCCGCCGCCGGAACCGACGGTATCAGCGG
>JAZLHN010000012.1:0-11840 GCA_045616815.1 Acutalibacteraceae bacterium | reverse complement strand
TAAACAAAAATAGTTTTCAGTTTTAAGTATTCAGTTTTCAGAAAAAATACTGATATTTCGTTTTAATACGATGATTTTACACCCGGATAAACAGTTTTTCCTGTTTCAGTATAATCATTCCATGACTGAAAACTGTAAACTGTAAACTGAAAACTGCGGGCTTCGCCCGCTAAACTGCCATTTATCGTTCCGTTTTTTTTGTGAAGATTATTCTTTTTGTCCTTTTCACTATACTCCGTCACAAATGAAAAATCTGTCTCATCCTGCGATTGACACACAAACGTAAATGATATAAAATGATTATGTATATTTTTTACGGAGGATAATTTTATGGGTAAGAAAAATGCTTCCGCGCCCGCGCTCCCCAAGCATCCGAACGCCATCGGCATCAAGGAGGGCATCGGGTATATGTTCGGCGACATCGGCAATCTGCTGGTGCTCACCTTCGTTTCCACCTATCTGAAGGTCTTCTACACCGACTCGCTGATGGTCGGCTTCGACCCGACGACGGTGTACAACGACATTTCCGTCCTGTTCCTCGTTATACGCCTCTGGGACGCGATCAACGATCCCTTGTGGGGGCTCCTCGTCGACGCGCACAAGCCCTCGGCGCAGGGAAAGTTCCGTCCGTATATCAAATTCGTCGCGATCCCGCTCGGGCTTTCCTGCATCCTCTGCTTCCTCAATATCAATAATTTCATCCACAGCTACACGGCGCTGCTCGTGTTCGCCTATATCACCTACTGCGTGTTCGGTATGCTCTACACGGGTATGAATATCCCCTATGGCTCGCTTGCGTCGGTCATCACCGACGACCCCAAGGGCAGAACACTTCTTTCCACCTTCCGCTCCATCGGCGGCGGCGTGGGCGGTGCTCCCGTGACCCTCATCGGTCAGATGATCATCTACAAAAAAGCCGTGAATGAACTGGGCGAAGAGGTCTCCGTGTTCGACGGCGGCAAGGCATTCATGCTCGCGGCGGTCTTCTCGATCGTTTCGATCATCGCGTATTTCTTCTGCTATAAGTCCACCACCGAACGCATCAAGTCCCCCGCGGAAAAGAAGAAGGTCAACTTAAAGCTCACCTACGGCTCTCTGTTCAAAAGTCTGCCGTTCATGACCGTCACGATCTCCGGTATCCTCATCAGCGGACTTCTGCAGTACGGCTCGTTCAATCAGTACCTCTTCAAAAACTATTTCGGAAACTCCAATCTTTCCGTTATCAATACGCTGTGCACCTACGCTCCCATGGCGGCGCTCATCCTCTTCGTGCCGAAGCTCGTGGAAAAATTCGGCAAAAAGGAGCTCTGTGTGTTCGGTCTCGGGCTTGCCTCTCTCGCCAGCATCTTCAACGCCGTGTTCCTGCCCGGCAAGACCATGTATTTCGTCATGCAGGCGCTCACCGGTCTCGGCTATTCCTTCATGAGCATCACCAACTGGGCGATCGTTATGGACGTCATCGACTATCAGGAGCATAAGACCGGCATCAAGAACGAGAGTGCCATCTACGCCGTTTACACCTTCTCCCGCAAATTGGGACAGACCGCGGCGGATTCCGGCGGAATGCAGCTGCTGAAAATGACCGGCTATTCGGATAAGGTAAAGGACACCGTGACGACCGAAAAGGGAAGCGTGGGACATAATATCTATAAGATGTGCACCATCGTGCCCGCCATCGTCTATACGCTCATTCTCATCCTCACTATCATCTATCCTCTTTCCAAAAAGCGCCTCGAACCCCTGCAGAACGAGCTGATGGCAAGAAGACAGCTCGCTATGGAAAAAGCAGAACTTGCCGAGAAAGAATCATAAGGAGCGTATCCCATGAAAATCGAGATCAACAAGCACAGCAGTATAAAGCTCATCGGCGAAAAGGTGATATATTTCGATCCCTTCGAGCTGGATAACGAGCCGCACGACGCGGATATCGTTTTCTTCACCCACAGCCATTATGACCATCTTTCGCCGAAGGACGCTTCCAAATGCGCCAAGGCGGACACGGTGTTCGTTGCTCCCGCCTCCTGCGAAAAAGACCTCTCGAAAAACGGCTTTGAAAACGCCGTGTATTTTACCGCCGGAGAGGAAAAGGTAATAAACGGTATCGCCGTCCGGGCGGTGCCCGCGCACAATAAAATAAAGCCGTTCCATCCGAAGATGAACGGCTGGCTCGGCTACGTCGTGACGCTTGACGGTGAAACGGTCTACGTCGCGGGCGATACGGACGCGCTCAAAGAAAACGAGAATATCGTCTGCGATACGGCGCTCGTGCCGGTGGGCGGTATGTTCACGATGAGCGCGAAGGAAGCCTCGGAATTCATCAACGCCATGGCGGTGAAGCCGAAAAAGGCGATCCCCACGCATTACGGCAGCGTTGTCGGCAAAGCAGACGACGGAGAAAAATTCGCGTCCCTTGTGGAAGCTCCGGTGAAGACCGAGCTGCTGATAAAATAATTTTCCGCTTTTCCCGGGCGTGTTACACATTTGTTAACGTACCCGTGTTAAGATGAGTGCGTCAAAGGAAAACACCGTTAGTGATACGATAAATAAAAGCAAAGGGGAATAAAAATATGCCTCCCGTAACGAAAAGTCAGAAAAAAGAATTATTGAAAAAGGTGCAGAAAGCGTTCAACGTGATCGGCAAAGAATTTGCCGATGAAGAAAAAGAACGCATTCTTGCCGATCCGGAAAGAGACCGTATCCATGAGCTCGGAGAAAAGTACGCGAATTACCGCAACGACTGCGCCGATTACATTCGCGATAAATATCCGGATATTAAATATACAAAATTCAAACGCCTCGTTCCGTTATATATGGACATGAGCGGCACGCCCGAGGCGGACGCGAAAAACCGTGAGCTCCTCACGTCCCTCTCTTCCGAGGAAGGCTGTGAAAAATTTGCCAAGCGCGCCGCGGGCGATATCCTCCGCACGGATATCACTTTTCTTCAGCCCTATGACGACTTCGGCAAAAACGTGGAGAAATATGCCGCTCATGCGCGGGAATTAGAGATCTGCTGGGCTGCGCTCGACCTGAAAAACGAAGCGGAGCCGTATCTGGACAAAGAGGTTTACGGTCTGATCGAGGAGCGCCTTCCCATGTATCAGGCGTCGGGCGCCTTCGCGCATTACGCGACCGCCGCCGCCAACGATCTTTATACCGTTATGCCGGAGCTTACCACCGAGAATATCGAGAAAATCGGTCTCGCTGATGACGAGGACGATCCGAAAGGTATGTACAGGCAGGTCGCCGATGACGATTTCGTAGCGGAATTCTATCGCTACAAGCACTGTTATGAGGTGATCGACATAAACGCGCACGACGTTATGTCGGACGTTATGAAGAAAGCATCCGAAATGGAAGAAGAGGGAGAGCTCACGCCCCATACGATCGCGAAGAACGAAAAGGGCGAGCGCGTAAGACTGTCCGACGGCATCGCTTCCTCCTTGAAGGGAGAAAAGATCACCTTTGAGGAAAACGTCGCCGACAAGCCCATCGTATCCTCCTACGTCAACGAGGCTCTCAAGCCGATCAGAATGCCGAAGAAGGGCGCCGCGCTCTACGATACGTTCAGCGACGAGGCTCTTTCCGCGCAGGGCAAGGGGTTCCAGACGGAATGTGCCCGTCTTTCCGAAATCATGGACGGCGCGAAGCTCTGGTACACCGGCGGCTCACCCGAATTCCGTAAGATCACCGAGCTGCTCAAGGAGACCGCTTCCGGCGACGTGCCGAACAAGGACGAAGCTTTAGCGAAAATGAATGCGATCCTCGCTCTCTGTGATAAGTATGTCGAGAATAAAAGAGGATTGCAGCTCAAGGAAAGAGAACGCAAACGTCTCGATGCCGTAAATGCCGTCAGAGACAGCCTTTATCCGAAAAAGAACTTCCTTTCCGGGGTGAAGATCAAGGGTGACGCCATGCGCTTCGAGGCTGCCAACGGTCTCGGCGACAAGGGGCAGGCGTTCCATACGAGCACGGAGAATCAGAAATATTATCACACCGCCGAAAGCGAGCGGAAAGCGGCAGTATACAGAAAAGAGCTCGATTCCTACAAGGGCGCGGACGGCGCGTTAGGCAGACTTGCCGAAAGTGTTGACAAGACCGTTACGATGCTTGCCGATTATTCCGTGAGCGAAAAGGCCGCGGGCGAACGTCCGAAATTCATTGCCGACGGTAGCCTTCCGAAGGCGATCGCCGAAATGGCGCTTCTCGAATACGTGCGCTCGGAGCGCGCACAGGCTCAGAAGCACGGTCTGACGGATATAAAGGGCGATACCGAAAAGATGCTCGATAAGCTCGCCGAAAGGGATCCCGCGTGGCATAAGGCGGTCGATAAGGTCGCCGCTACCGAGACCGTGAGAAAGCTCACCGAGGATATCGCCGAATCTCCCGCCGGCGCCGCCGAATATTTCGTGCAGAACGGCCCGAAGAAGCTTCTTGCCGATCTCAAAAAAGAACTGCTGCAGCTCTCCCCCGAAGAGAAAAAGGACGCCGTGAAGGACAACGATAAAAAGATCGACGCCCCCGCGAAAAGGGCTCCCTCGAAAAACGATCCGCAGATGACGCTGTGAAAAAATACCCTCCCGAACACGATCGGGAGGGTATCCTTTTATCAGAAGGAATCGTTAAAAAATACGTTTCTGAACGGAAACGCCCGGAGAAGATCGGCGGTGTTTCCGTTTATTTTTACACCGGGCAGGAAAAGAAGCTCGTTTTTATCCCGTAAGCCTTCGGTGAATATCTTCGCGGCGGCGAGAGGGGAGAGAAGAACGTCGGGGCTTTCCGTTGTTTTTTTTATTTCCGCTTTTCCGCCTCCGTAGGAGACGTCGAAGGTATCGCCGTTTTCGATGCCGACGGTGAAACGTCCCGGCGCTTCTGGATAAGCGTTTGCTTTCAGTACGTTTTCGTAATGGAATATCTTGACCGCGCCCGCCGCCGAAGCGGTGATCTCCGCCTTGTGCGTATCGGCGATATAAAAGAGGATGGGCGTATCGCCGGGCAGACATTCGAAAACGATATCGCGGAAATTGCCCTCGAAGCACCGTAAAAAGCCGAGGATGCCGAGCATGGCTTCTTTGTCCGTGAAAAATATCTCTTTTACGTTCACTTCGCTTTTTCCGCGGTCGAGCGAAAAGGTCGCGTAGGCTTTTTCCTCGCCGTTTTCATCGTGCCGGAGATAAGTGTACTCCCCGGAGGAATAAGGGTTCTTTTCCCACTCGTCGGCGTCGTCCCGACGGAAGGCAAGGTATTGTTTTGCGGCGGCTTCGTTGTAAACGGAGAGAAGAGAGGCTTCATTGTTTCCCTCGAACAGCCACACGTCGGTGTTGACGGGGATGGCGGCGAATTCGGAAAATGGAACTTTGACGCGCAGCTTTGTACCCACGGGCGCAAAACCGAGCTTTTTGTAAAAGGCGGCGGAAAACGGATAGAGAAGACAGATATCCCACGTTTTTCCGGGGATATCTCCCGTTTCGAGCGCCGCAAACAGCGCCCGCACGGCACCGCCCCGGCGGTATTCGGGCTTGGAGGCAACGCCGCCCACGGCGGCGCACGAAAGCGTTTTTTTGCCGAAAAAGCATACGCGGTCGTAGATCTCCATATCGGCGGCAAGCTTCCCCTCGTCGGTAAACGCGCCGAGCATGAGTTCGGACGGCAGGGGCAGCGCTTCTTTTTCATCGTAAGGAAAAACGAACGCCTGCGAAGCTAACTTCTCGTGTTCAAACGCGTTTTGATCGGTGAGTTTTTTTATGAACATAGTTTACTCCCCATTTCATGAAATAAAAATGCCGGAAAACGGCGCACGTTCCCCGGCAAAAGAGTTTAATACTTGTTTACTTCGTCCACGCTGAGCACGAATACGGTAGCGCCGCCGACCTTTACGTCGTTGGCGAGCGCGCCGTCGGTAAGGCCTCTGCCGAAGGATTCGGTGGTGCTTACGGAGTGCTTGCGGGTCATGGAGTGTTTTGCGATGATCTCCTTGGCGCGCTGAACTCTGTCGTCCTCAACGCCGATAAGGAACGTGGTATTTCCCACCATGAGGAAGCCGCCGGTGGTGGAAAGCTTGGTCACGGTGAAATTTTCTTTGGTGAGCGCGGAGGCGACCACCGCGTTGTCTTCATTGTTTACGATGGCTATGATCAGTTTCATCTGCTGCTTCTCCTTTATTATAATTTCGGTTCGATCATGCGTCTGCTTTTCGCGTCTAATTTGCGGTAATCGGGGATCTCATAGCGGTTGTCGTTCGCGTCCCGTATGAGTACGCGCCCGTCGTAGAGCGGCTTTACCGTGTGGATATGGTTTCTTATCTCAAAGGTGAGCGTGCCGTGGTCGGTCTCCGCCGTCCACATCCAGATGCGGAATTTATCCGTCATCTTTATGAATTTCGTGATGCGCGGGATGAGATAGTATTCCCGCAAAGCGTCTTCGAGCACCTGCTTTGACTCGGGCAGGAGATTTTCAATGTCGCGGATCACCGCTACCTGCTCGCCTTCGGAATTGAGCAGAGCGATGTATTTGTCGGAGCCGCTTTTCGGGAAAAGACGGTGCGGCTCAAGCTCCGTGAGTTTTTCATCCGTACCGTAAAACTCCGCGTCGATGAAGATGCCGTCGTTGTAGGTGATCTTTATTTCGGGACCGTCAATATATCGTATCATATCTTCTGCCTCCCGTCATTCGAAGTTTTCTTCGGCTTTTTGTTTCTGAAGCTGTTCGCCCATGGACTGGATCTGCACGAGCTTGTAATATTTGCCCTGCATCGCCATCAGCTCCTCGGGGGTGCCGCATTCGATGATCTTTCCCTTGTCCACGACCACGATCTTGTTGGCGTTTTTGAGCGTGGAAAGGCGGTGCGCTATCATGAGCGTCGTTCTGCCCTTGATGAGACGGTCGATGGCTTCCTGAATGAGCTTTTCGGTCTCGGAGTCCACGGCGGCGGTCGCCTCGTCGAGAATGAGGATGGATGGGTTTTTCATGATCGCGCGGGCGATGGATATCCTCTGCTTTTCACCGCCGGAAAGACCCGTGCCGCGTTCGCCCAGCAGAGTATCGTAACCGTCGGGCAGACGGGAGATAAAGCCGTGCGCGTTCGCTATGTCGGCGGCGCGGAGCACCTGCTCCACGTGGGGATTGGGAGCGCCGTAGGCGATGTTGTTGAAGATGGTGTCCTTGAACATCAGCGGCTCCTGCTGCACGTAGCCGATTTGATTGCGGTAATACTGCATGTCGATCTTGCGCAGGTCGTTGCCGTCGATAAGGATCTCGCCGTCGTAATCGTCGTAGTAGCGCATGATGAGGTTGATGAGCGTGGATTTGCCGGAGCCGGTCGTGCCCACGATGCCCACCACGTCGCCGGGCTCAATGGTGAGGTCGATGTTGCTCAATACCTTCTTGGAGCGGTCGAACGAGAAGTTGACGTTTTTGAATTCGATCTTGCCGTCGAGACGGTCGGGGATGATATTTTTACCGAAGTCGTGTTCGGGCTCCGCGTCGAGGATCTCTAAGATATTTTCCGCGGAAGCGAGCGTGTTGCGGTATGTGTCGGTGAAGTTCGCGAAGAAGTTCACGGGGTTGTAGAACATGCTCGCGTAGGAGATGAAAGAAACGAGAAGACCGGTGGAAAAGCCCTTTGTGCCGTTGATGACGTAGGTGCCGCCGGAAAACCATATGATGAGCGAGCCGCAGGTCACGAGAAAGGTGACGATGGACGGGAAGATGCTCGTGATTTTCGCGATGCCGTCCTGTTCGTTGAGCCAGTCGTCGCAGTAGCGGTCAAATTTGTCCACCGCCTGTTTTTCGCTCGTGAACGCCTTGATGATCCTTACGCCCGGGATGGTATCGGTGAGAAGGCCGGAAATGGAGGAATTGCGGCGAATGATACGCAGATACCGGGGGCCCATCTGTTTGCCGAGCATACGCGCGATACATACGACCAGCGGGATGGGTACGAGCGAGAACAGCGTGAGCCTCCAGTTGAGGCAGATCATGATCACGAGGATACCTACGAGCGTGAAGCACTGCACGATCGCTTCCTGGCTTAATGTCATCACGAAGTTCTGGATAACGTTGGTATCGGAGTTGATGATATTGATGACGTGACCGGTGGAGGTCTTGTCGTAGAAGCTCAAAGGAAGATACTGCGCTTTTTCGTAGATGTCCTTTTTGATGCCCGTTACGATCTTCGCGCCGGTGCGCTTGAGAAGATAGGCGCGGAAGGCGGCCACCACGTACTGCGCGATATACACGGCGAGCAGCAGGAAGATCATTTTGAAAAGCCCGTTCCGGTCGCGCTCGGGAAGCACGGTATCCACCATGCGGCCCGTGATGTAGGGAGGAATGAGCGCCGCGGCGGTTGTGATCACCGAGAGCAGCATGCAGGCGACGAGCCCGCCCTTGTAGGGAGTTGCGTAGCGGGCGAATTTGGAGATCATCTTGCCTTTGCCCTGGCAGTTTAAGCATTCGGAATCGGGCGTGGGAAGCTTTCGTCCGCACTTCGGGCAGAAGGCTCTCTGATGCCTGAAGGTATTTTCCACGGCAAATAGGAGATCGGGCGTGTACCCGCGCTCGTTGACCGCGTTGATGAAATCCGCTCCGGCGTCGGCGGCGCTGGCGCAGGAGTAGGTGAAGCGTGTCAGCTTATGCTTTTTGCCGTTTTTGTCGGTGATGAGGAACACGGCGTTGCCGTACATCCTCTTTACCTCGGCTTTTTCGATGTCGGCATAAGAATAGTGGATATATTCTTCGCCGCTGTCCGAGTTGAACGCCCAGACGCCTTTTTCCGTAAAGCACAAAAGGCTTTCGCCGTATTTGCTTTTGAGATTCAGGTCGCCCGTCACGCAGAAAAGCGGGGGAGTCTTTGCAAAGAGCCTGTCAAAGCTTTCTTTGAATGTGTCGGGAAAATGCTTGTTGCATAAAAGTGCCGGCATAGGTCATCATCCTTTCTGGCTTCTTTCTGTCACGGGCATTATAGGTTTTATTTGAAAATAAGTCAAGGATTTATCTGTACAACTTTACTTAAATTTTATAATAAATTTGTTTACTTTGTCAAATGTTTTTTGCATAACAAAAACCGGAAAACGTTATCGCTCTCCGGTTTTTGTCTTTATCCGATATGTTACAGCCGATTTTTTTTTCGGACTGTGGGTCAATATCTTCCTATTTCCGCAAAGGGGAGCTGCTCGAAGCCCTCGGGGGCGTTCAGCACGGTGTAATCGCCGTTGGCCGCGTCGGCAAATACGTCGGCGCAGTCCTTCAGTTTATAAAGATAGTTATCCTTAATATCGCTGAAGCGGTCGGCCGCTTCGCTGATATTGCCTATATCGCCGTTCACGTTCACGATGATATTTTTGCTCACATCGCTGAACGCGGGATTCGGTACGAATTCGGGCGCGTCGGTATTGTCGAAATCATCGCTGAATTTCTGCATCTGCGGAAAAGCTTGCTTCCATACGTCGGTCTGCCACGGGGAGTTGAAAAGGTTCGTCCACATATCGCCGCCCTTCCGGGAGGAATGCATGAACCAGCCGCCGAATACGCCTTCGCGGGCGCGGTCGTCATAGGAGATGCTCTTGTCGTTGCAGTTGACGATGATATTGCCGGTGACGGTCAGATCTCTGCCGCCGCCTAAGTGCAGGGCGATGCTCGGCACGTTCACAAGCAGGTTGCCGTAAATGATCTGTCCGGAGAGCGCGTCGTCCATATAGATACCGCAGGGACGGTGCCCGTCGGCTCCCACGTTGTATACGGCGTTGTAGCGGATGACGTTGCCGTAGAAGTCCCAGCGCCGTCCGGCGTAGATCGCGCCTGCGTCGTCGGAAAGCAGACATACGTCGTGAATATCGTTATATTCGATGATATGGTTATTGCCGCCGTAGGTGATCGCTTCGTGCGGTGAATCGTGCATTTCGTTGTGCGAGCAGATATTGCCCACGCCGCCTATGGAGCACGCCGCCTGATAGGTTTGGTAAATTTCCGACCAGTCGTGTATGTAGTTGTTGTCCGCCTTGTTGTTGCCGGGAGTCAGCGTTTCGCTGTCGCCGCCGTTGAGGCTGATACCGCCCTTGCCCGTGCGGGTGATCTCATTCGCGTAAACGAGATTATCGTAACCGTTCACGACGATCGCGTTGCCCGCGATATTTTTGATAAGGCAGTTTTCCACGGTGTTGCCGCTGCCGCTGATGATGATCGCGTCACCGCGCGTACCCTTGATCGTGAAGCCGTCGAAGGTGATGTGATCCGCGTTTTCGACTTGGATGATGGGCTTGAGAGTGATCGAGAGATCGACGGTCGCCGTAGTGATGCCGCCGTCGGGATAAACGTAGACGATGCCGTTTTCACGGTCGAGATACCATTCGCCGGGGGCGGTGAGCTCCTCGAATACGTTGTAGAAATAATAGGGAGCGTCCACCTTAGTGCCGTAGGTGCTTACGAATTTCGGGGAGAGTATGCGTTTTTCCGCGTCGAAGTCGCCGATGGGCGAGGATGCGTCCGCCCAGTCGTATTTCCAGAAGCCGAACATCCACACGTCGTCGAGCGTCTTCCATGAGGCGATCCGATCGGCAAGGTCTTTGCCGATCTCATAGACGTCGGACGCGGGATTGCGTATCTCGTCCCAGTTTTCCACCGCGGTCAGTGCGCCGTCCGATTCTCTTCCGAGACCGGTCTCGAGCACCTTTTCGGTATAAAGATACCCCGTGTCGGGATAGCGGGCGAGCACCTGCCGTTTATCGTTGATAAACAGCTCGCAGTAGAGGTCGCCCGTCCAGTCGCCGTCGTATTTCGCGGCGGTGTTGTAGGAGCCGATGGCGTAGAGCTTGCCCCAATCGTCCGCCGTAAGACCGTATTCTTTCAGATCGGCACACACGACCGCCTGTTTTGCGTCGCCGGAAAGGCGGGCGAGCATGGCTTCGTCCGTTACCTTGGTAAAGCTGTCGGGCTTGATCGTAATGCCGCCGTTGAGGATGACCTCGCCGTCACCGTAGGCGCGGTAGGCAACGGGGCATTCTTCCGTGCCGGAATCCTCGGCTGTAAATTCAAGGGAGGATACTCTGTATTCGCCGGCTTTCACGGCGACCGTGATGCCGGTTTTGCCGGTCTTGTCCATGCCGCGCACGGTGTCGCGTGCTTTTTCGATCGTAGCGAAGGGGGCATCTTTGCTGCCGTCGTTTTCATCGCTGCCGTCGGGAGCCACGTAGAGATCGGCGTCCATGATCGTTTCTCTCTCCTTTTCGGTGAAGTGTGAAAGGTTGGTCGGAGTCGCCTGCGGTTCGGCGTGTTTCATCCGGTAGTCGTTTATCATCGGGGCTGCGAGCGGCGCATAGCCGACCGCGGCGATGAGCAGGAGCGACAGCGCGGCGGGGAATATCTTTTTGCCGCCCGCTTTCAGCACAAGCACGAACGTGACCGTGAAGAAGACGGAAAGGATGCCGGTGATGATCTCAGCGGCCAGCGTCGATTTCTGCGCCTCAAGGATCACGTTGTTGATAAGGAATACAAGCCCGAACGATACGGCGAGCGAAGCGACGCCGAAGATCGCAGCTTTGAGTACGGGTTTATTCTTGTTTTTCGCCTTCTGATAAAGGAGACCGAACAGGAATGCTGCAGCACCCCAGCCTACGGAGCTTACGCCGTATAACGCGACCTTCCACGGCGGGAACGAATAGCTGTAAAGCGCCGTTGCTCCGCAGGAAAGCAGGAAAACGAGAAATGCCTTTAACGTAAATTTTTTCATAAATATACCTCCGTTTATTTTGCAAGCGCGTCGCCGATCTCGTTTCTGACCTGCGCCAGGATCTCGTAGTCTAAGTTGAAATGGTTGATATCCGTGCTGATTTTCGTGATTTTTTCGT
>JAZLHN010000011.1:0-3445 GCA_045616815.1 Acutalibacteraceae bacterium | reverse complement strand
AAACAATTATTTATTGTGTTTTATACTACGGACAAACTTCGCCTCTCGACGTACTTTTGTACGCCTTCGGGCAAGCAAAAGCAAGGCTGAAGCCTTGCTTTTGCTCAGTTTGTCCGTTCTTCATCTTTTTTTCCTATCCCTTCAAAAGGGGGTGTAAAAAAACTTTCGTTTTTTTACACCCCCTTTTTTTTGCAGCGCTAAATTTTTGTTTAGCGTTCCGCTAAACAAAAATAGTTTTCAGTTTTAAGTATTCAGTTTTCAGGAAAAATACTGATATTTCGTTTTAATACGATGATTTTACCCCCGGATAAACAGTTTTTCCTGTTTCAGTATAATCATTCCATGACTGAAAACTGTAAACTAAAAACTGAAAACTGCGGGCTTCGCCCGCTAAACTGCCATTTATCGTTCTGAAAAAAAGACACGCCGAAATTTTCAGCGTGTCTCATTGTGCAAATCAATTTTTCCGAATTCCGGATCAAAACTTTCCTTCCAGCAGCTTTATGAACAGTCCACCCTGCACGGTGCGGTGCCGGAAGCCGATCATCTGCGCGGTGAGCGTATCGTACCAGTCGGTCAGCGGTACGCGGGAAAGCGAAACGTCATACGCCTTGTAAAGCGGATGGATGAATTCGCAGAATTCCTCTTTCGTCGGAGCGAGGGTCGCCGTCCAGACGAGCCAGTCGGACTTCGTGTAATTCTTACGATTATCGAGCGGCATACCGTAAACGTTCACGTGCTTTTTGTTGCTCGCGAATTCGGAGTACACAGCGTAGGCGGGGAAAATTTTCGTGTTCCAGAGCTTATCCCATACCATATTGTATTTCATGCTGAAGGAATCTTCCCTGTCGAACGCAAGGCGGAAGCTGCCGTCGCCGTTGTCGGCTTTTTCGAGCCAGCCCGCCGCCATATCGCGCGCGAGCTTATCATACTTCGCCGCCGCTTCTTTATCGCCCTTCATGGCGAGGATAGAGGCCCAGCCCTCGATGCCCATGATGGCTTTCAGGGAAAGATTGCAGTTGTGGGCAAGATGTCCGGCGAAATCGTCGGTGCAGAGCTGATCGGCGGGATCGGCGCCGTATTCGATAAGATATTTCACCCATTTTTCGAGCGTGGGCATATATCTGTCCGTAAAATCGGTATTGCCGTCCACCTTGCAGATATTCGCGGCGAGGATCAGCATATTGCCGCACTCCTCCACGGGCATCTGATGGCGGACGAAATGCTCGTAATCGCGGTTGCGAGCATAGACCTCACCGTTGACGAGAGGATACTGCCCCACGTCGTGCGGCGCGAAATCGAATTCCCAATCGCCGCTCTCGGCATAGCGGAACACGGGGCGAAGCATACCCTTCAGCAGCTCCGTGTTATAAAGCAAAAACATGGGCGCGGAGGGATAGGTCACGTCCACCGTGGCGGCGCAGCCGTTGGAGAAGCATTCCTTGGAAATGAAAAGATTTTCGCCGTTTTCGTCCACGACCAGCTTATGCGCGGCGATGACCTGCCGGTAAGCAAGGCTTAAAAGCTCGGCGTATTCCTCGTTCGCCGCCTCGTTCGCGTCGTCGAAAAGCGCGTCGGAAAAATCGCGGCAGACTTCGAGCATGGTTTCTCTCTCGTCATACGCTTCGATAACGGCTTCTCCGATCGTTTTGCCGTCCTTTTTCCAGTAAGCGTTCAGGTGTCTGCCGAAATATTCGATCGACTTTATATCGTCGTAAGCGAACAGAACGGTCTCCGCTTTTCCCTCTTCCAAGGAAAATTCGACACAGGCGTGAAGCATCTCCTCATACTCTTGTGTGAAGGCTTTGCCCCCCGCGGGAGGAACGAGATAAAAATATCCCCAGTCGATACGCACGTCGTCGCCGCTGCGGTTGAGTATCTTCTGCTCCTTGCTGCCGAGCTTCACGGCGCTGAGAGTACCGAGGGAAACGACCTCCGCCGCGACCTCTTTCTCTCCCTTTTTATTGATGCACAGCTCATCCGAAGCCTTGATATCCACCGTTACCTCGTGGGGATTGCCGTCGACCGACTCGAAGGTCACGTCGAGATAGGAGACGGGGCGGGAAAGACGGGGAAGATCGTCCGGCAGGAGCGGCGTGTAAAAACTCAGGTGAAGGATGATCTTATCGTTCTGGAAAACGTAGTCCGTGACGAGCGCACTGATATTCAGATAGATCTGTTCCATCGCGGGGCAGGAATCGCTGTCGCCCATGAAACGGAACTTCTCGCCGTCCACGGTCACGAAGCCGTCGAGCGTATTATAAGAACCCGTCCAGTGAACGGTCTGATCGTCGGTAAGGCGGTCGCAGGGGGACCATATCGAAAAATAGGGGTCTACGGTGATAAGAGGAACGGCAGGCGCTCTGAGTGACATAGAAAAATCTCCTTTTTTATTTTAATAAAACGAAAGCATAAAGGCGTTTTATACCTTTATGCTTGAAAGTACTTCGCCGACCTTGGCGTGGATGACGAGCTCCGCCTCCCGGTCGAGAGGCGTTTCGTCCCGGTTTATCAATACAAGATGTTCGCCGCGGAAATACCGCACGAAGCCCGCCGCGGGATACACCGTGAGCGACGTACCCGCAACGATCAGCATATCGGCGGCGGCGATGGCTTTCACCGCGCCGTTGATGCATTTTTCGTCGAGGCTTTCTTCATACAGCACCACGTCCGGCTTGATGACGCCCCCGCAGTCGCACCGCGGGATCGACTTCGATAAACGGATCGTATCCGCCGAATAGGATTTACCGCATTTCTCGCAGTAGTTCCGGAGAACGCTTCCGTGAAGCTCATAAACGACCTTGCTTCCGGCGGCGGAATGAAGGCCGTCGATATTCTGCGTCACGACGGCTCTGAGTTTACCGGCGGCTTCGAGCTCGGCAAGCTTATAATGCGCTGCGTTGGGCTTTGCGCCCGCGATGAGCATTTTATCGCGGTAAAAGCGGAAAAACTCCACCGGCATTTTTTTATAAAACGTATGGGATAAGATCTCCTCGGGCGGATAATCGTATTTCTGATGATACAGGCCGTCCACGGAACGGAAATCCGGGATACCGCTCTCGGTGCTCACGCCCGCGCCGCCGAAAAACACGATGTTTTCCGAACGGTCGATCAGCTCCTGCAGTTTTTCGGTATCGGTCATATCAATTTACCTTTCCGAGGTATTCTTCGAGGCAGAGATCCTGCTCGTTCATATACTGCGCGGCGTCGGTGCCCACGTATCTCCAGTGCCAGGGCTGCGCGGTAAAGTGGGTAACGTCGGTCTTGTCCGACGTGTATCTCTCGACGAAGCCGTAGTCCGCGGCGTTGCGGCGCAGCCATGAATAGGCGGGAGAATCGGAAAAATCGGAAGAAAGCCAGCCGATATCCACCGCTAAACCGTAGTTGCTCTCGCTGCATCCGGCGGGGAGCACGGTGAACGCCGTTTTCGCCTTCGCCTCTTCCT
>JAZLHN010000010.1:0-8518 GCA_045616815.1 Acutalibacteraceae bacterium | reverse complement strand
CGCCCTCGGCGAACCGTATGGGAGCGCCCGGAGGGCAACGGAAAAAACAAACAACGGATTGCTCAAATTCGTTGTAATTGTACGGCTTGTTAACAACCAAAAAAAACAAAAGAAACTTATATTTCGTGGTGCTCCGCACGCCCCCATGCGGTGCGTCGAGGGCGACGCACCCTACGATAAGTGCCTCCGCAAAGCGCTTCAAACAAAAATTTATCGCTCCCCGCTCCACACCCGACAACAGCAAAAAGACCGTTTCCCGGTTTCGGAGAACGGTCTTTCTTTTGCCGTATATTTTTATTCCGCGCAGGCTTCCTTGATGATATTGACCGCCTTGGTGAGCTGAGTCATCGGGATATTGAGCGCGGGAAGCAGGCGCACCTTGTTTTTCGCGGTGAGGCAGAGAACGCCTTTTTCCATGCACGCCTTCACGACCTCGGCGGCGGGCTTTTCGGTCTCGAGACCGATCATGAGTCCCATGCCGCTCACGCTCTTGATGCCCTCGGCGCCCGTGAAGCTGTCGAACAGATATTTGCTCTTGGCGTTGACGTCGGCCAACAGGTCTTCGTCGATACGGTCGAGGATGCTGATCGCCGCCGCGCAGCAAACGGGATTGCCGCCGAAGGTGGAGCCGTGGTCGCCGTGACCGAACACGTCCTTCAGCTTTTCGCCGAGGAGCGTCGCACCGAGCGGCAGACCGCCCGCCAGTCCTTTGGCTGTTGTGACGATATCGGGCTTGATGCCGTAATTCATATAGGAATAGAGCTTGCCGGAACGGCCGTTGCCGGTCTGCACCTCGTCCACGATCAGAACGATATCGTGATTTTCGGCGTACTCGGCGGCCTCGTTGACGAAGGATTTTTTCAGCGTGTTCACGCCCCCCTCGCCCTGGATGCATTCGATCATGATAGCGGCGATCTTGTGCTTCGCGCCGAGCGCTTCCAGCTCGAAGATATTATAGGCGTCCACGTGGGCAAAACCGGGGGTGAGAGGCTGATAGAGCTCGTGGTAATGCTCCTGCCCGGTCGCGGAAAGCGTTGTGAGCGTGCGGCCGTGGAAGCTGTTTTTGAGCGTGACGACCGTGAAGCAGTCCTCGCCCTTTTTCTCCATGGCGTATTTTCTCGCCGCCTTGATGGCACATTCGTTTGCCTCCGCGCCGGAATTCGAGAAGAACACCTTGCTCATTCCGGTCTTTTCGCAGAGCTTTTCGGCAAGCACGGCGCAGGGCTCGGAATAATAGAGATTCGAGCAATGCTGCAATTTCGAGGTCTGTTCGTTCACCGCCGCCTGCCATTTATCGTCGGCGATGCCGAACGAGGTGACGCCGATGCCGGAGCCCATGTCAACGTACTCCTTACCGTTTTCATCCCATATAACGGAGCCCTTGCCGTGGGAGAGAACGATTGGGAAACGGTTGTAGGTGTTCGCGATATATTCCGCGTCTTTTTCTTTTATCGAGAGGTCTTTTTCTTTGGTAAACATAGTTCCGGCTCCTTCATCCGTAAGAAGTTCCATCAGAATGGAATGCGATACTCTGCCGTCCATGACGATGACGTTTTCCACGCCGCGTTTGAGCGCCTCGATGCAGCACTGCACCTTCGGGATCATGCCGTCCGAGATCACGCCCTCGCCCGCCAACTTTTCCGCTTCGCCGATGCTGATGCGCGGGATGAGCGTGGACGGGTCGTTTTTATCCCGGAGGATACCCGCGATGTCGGTCATCATGATAAGTCTTTCGGCTTTGAGAGCGCCCGCGATGCACGCCGCCGCGGTATCGCCGTTGATGTTGTAGGTGTTGCCCTTTTTATCACAGCCCACGGTGGAAATGACCGGGATATAGCCCTTTTCGATCAGATCGGTGACGGGGGAAATATGGATCTTCGTGACCTCGCCCACGTAGCCGAGACGTTCGTCCTTCACCGTCGCTTCGATGAGACGTCCGTCCATGCCGGAGATGCCCATCGCCTTGCCGCCGTGCATTTCAAGAAGATTGACGAGCGTTTTGTTGACCTTGCCCGCCAGCACCATCTGCACGACGTCCACGGTCTCCTTATCGGTCACGCGCAGGCCGTCCACGAACTCGGCTTTTTTTCCGAGCTTTTCCACCAGCCCGCTGATCTCGGGACCGCCCCCGTGCACGAGCACGACCTTGACGCCGATGAGCCAGAGGAGGACGATATCCTGCATGACCTGCTGCTTCAGGTCTTCGTTTATCATGGCGTTTCCGCCGTATTTTATCACGACCACCTTGCCGACGTAGCTCTTGATATACGGCAGAGCCTGCGTGAGCACTTCGGCGCGCTGGGAATTAGAAAGTATATTATCCATAAAACAGCTTCCTTTCGGTTCAGGTACGGTAATCGCCGTTGATCTTTACGTAATCGTAGGTAAGATCGCAGCCCCACGCGACGGCCGAGGCGCTGCCGTCGCCGAGCGTGATAAGGATGTCGATCTCTTTTTCGAGCAATATCTCCTTGGCCTTCTCCTCGGAGAATTCCACGCCCGCGCCGTTTTCGCACACAACGATCCTGCCCTTGGCACTCTCGAAGGCTACGCCGACCTTCATAACGTCCACGTCGGCGCCGCTGTAGCCGATGGCGCAGAGCACTCGACCCCAGTTGGCGTCCGCACCGAACATGGCGGCTTTGAGGAGACTGGAGCATATAACGCTCTTCGCCACCGTTTTCGCGTTCTTTTCGTCCTTCGCGCCGCTCACCTTACATTCGAGCAGCTTCGTCGCGCCCTCGCCGTCGCCGGCGATCTTACGGCAGAGATACACCGTTACGGTGTTGAGAGCCTGCATGAAGGCGGTAAAATCGTCGTTTTCTTCCGTGATCGTTTCGTTGCCCGCCATACCGTTGGCAAGCACGGTCACCATATCGTTGGTGGAGGTATCGCCGTCCACGCTCACCATATTAAAGGTGTTGGCGATGTCACCCGAAAGCGCCTTTTGCAAGAGCGCCGGAGCGATGGATACGTCGGAGGTGATGAACACGAGCATCGTGGCCATATTCGGATGGATCATGCCGCTGCCCTTGGCGATGCCGCCGATACGGCAGGTCTTTCCGCCCGCCGTGAACTCCACGGCGATCTCTTTCAATACGGTATCGGTGGTCATGATGCCCTCCGCGGCGTCCGCGCTGCCCGCGTCGGACAGAGCCTTGCAGAGCACCGGGATACCCTCGGCGATGGGAGCGATATTCAGAGGCTGCCCGATGACGCCGGTGGAAGCGACCACGATATCATTTGCGGAAATGCCGAGAGCGGACGCGGTGAGCGCGCTCATTTCCTCGGCGATCTCAATGCCGTTCGCGTTGCAGGTGTTGGCGTTGCCGCTGTTGCATATCACCGCCTGCGCCGTACCGTTTGCAAGATGCTTTTTCGTGACGACGAGGGGCGCGCCCTTCACGAGATTGGTGGTGTACACCGCCGCCGCGCTCGCGGGCACCTCGCTGAAAATGAGCGCAAGGTCTTTTTTCGTTTTATTCTTGCGGATACCGCAGTGAACGCCCGCCGCGGTGAAACCTTTTGCGGCGCAGACGCCGCCGGAAACAGTTTTCATATTTTCATCCTCCGATCGTGAGCCCGGTCGTTTCGTCGATACCGAGCGCGATATTCATATTTTGTATGGCGGCGCCCGAAGCGCCCTTGCCGAGGTTATCGAAACGGGACACGAGAAGCATACGGTCGTTATTGCCGAACACCGATATCTGCATATCGTCTCTTCCCGAAAAGGCACCTCCGGACAGAAATCCGTTTTCGTCGGCTTCGTCCGCGAAAAATACCATTTTGCCGGAATAATATTCGGCGTACAGCGCCTTGATATCGTCGACGGTCGCGTCCGTCTGAGCCCCGAACAGCGAAACGACCGTTTCCATGCCGGAATAATACGACGACACGACCGGCGAAAAGATCGGCGCGTTTTCGAGACCGCATATTTTCCGCATTTCCGGCAGGTGCTTATGCGCCTGCGTCAGTCCGTAAGTTCTCGGTGCTGCGAGCGCGTCCGCGTTTTCCTCGAGCCCGTATTCCGCGATCATCTTTTTTCCGCCGCCGGAATAGCCCGTGAGCGAAAAGCACGAGAGAAGCGCGTCCTTTTTTATCGCGCCTTTTTCAACGAGCGGGGATACGAGCGAAATAAACCCGCTCGCGTGACACCCCGGATTTGCGATGCGTTTGGCCTCCGCTATTTTCTGTCGGAAACCCGTCAGCTCCGGGAAACCGTAAGCCCAGCCATCCGCCGTGCGGTGCGCCGTGGAAGTATCAATAATGACGGTATCCGCGTTTTGGGCAAGCTCCGCGGATTCGACCGCCGCCGCGTCCGGCAGACACAGGAACGTGACGTCCGATCGGCAGATAGCGTCCTTTCGCGCCGCCGGGTCTTTTCGCAAAGAATCGTCGAGCGTTATCAGCTCGATATCGCTTCGCTCGCCGAGACGTTCGTATATCCTGAGCCCCGTCGTACCGGCGCTGCCGTCAATAAAAACCTTCGTCATGCCCTCGCCTCCGCTGAAAGATGAATATTTATGTAAAAATATTGAATAATTATGCGAATATTATAGTTTTTGTTTTCCCCGCTGTCAAGAGAAAAAATCAAAAAAGCACTATGATTTTTATGCATTTTCATCATATATCATACGGATGAAAAAAATCCCCGCAAATCTTACGTTCACGGGGATACTTCTTTTTTTTACGCTTTTTTGTTTCTTTTTTCGGCAAGGAAAACTTTTACCGCCTCTTTGCCCTGCTGCGTGACCGGTTTTATCCATTTACCCGAATACATATGCACCTGCATGATGACGAGACGGATGGGCTCGTCCACGTAACAGAGAGCGAACACGAGAAAGACGTTCGCCTTGAAAACGAGGCCCGAAAGGCACACGCAGGGAATGACCATAAGATACATGAACGTGATCTCCATGATGGTGCCGAACGCCGCGTCGCCTCCGGCGCGGTAGGTATCGTTCTGCGCCCAGTTGCACATCCTTATGATCGCGGCGATGCAGTAGATACCGAGGAAGCCGGTGCCGAGACGGTAGCTCTCGCCCGAAAGGCTCATCGCCGTGAGCACGGGCTTATGCACCGCGAAAAGCACGGCGCAGACAAGAGCGATACAGCTTCCGCAGAGGAAAATAAGGCGTTTCGCCTGCTCGTAGGCGGTACGGGGCTGTCCCGAGCCGACGTTTTTGCCGACCAGCACCGCCGAGGCGTTGGAAAAGCCCGAGAAGAAAGCGATCACGAAGCCTTCGAGCGTACGGAACACCGCGATGGCGGCGATCGCCTGCTCGCTCTGCCGGCCGAGCACGATATTGTTCACGGTAAAACCGATGCCGACCAACAGCTCGTTGCATATGATGGGAAAGCATTTTCCGAGGTATTCCTTCATCCACGCCTTATCCCAGTCGAAATGCTCCTTTATACCGAAAATATACGGATATTTCGTAACGCGGGCGGCCAGCAGGATCACAAGGGAGTTAACGACCGCCGCGCATACCGTTGCGAGAGCCGCTCCCCTTACACCCATTTCGGGCGCGCCGAGCTTGCCGTAAATGAACACCCAGTTCAGGAATATATTCGTACACACGGAGGCGATGGAAGCGAACAGCGGGATCTTCACGCGCTCGGTGGAGCGCAGTACGGCACTCATCGCCATGGAGAATATCTGGAACGGATAGGCAAGACCCGCTATTTTCAGATACCCCACGCCGATATCGCCGATGAGCCGTTTATCCGTATACACGCTCATGACGAACGACGGGAAGAAGAGAGCGAGCGTTGTGAAGATCGCGGCAACGAGCATCATGAAGCTGAGCGTCGTGCCGTAGGCGCGCTTGATGCCCTTGTCGTCCTTCGCGCCCCAGTACTGCGCAAAGAAAAGCATACCGCCGCCCACGAAGCCCCAGTAGCACGAGAACATGAGCGTGGAAAACTGCGCGCAGAGTCCCACCGCGCCCACGGACGTTTCGCCGAGCGGCGCGATCATCATGGTGTCCACCATCGTACCCGTGGTCGTAAGAAGGTTTTGCAGCGCCACGGGTATGGCGATGACCGCCACGTTTTTCAAAAAGGTTTTCCAGTCGAATTTTTCTTTCATAATTCTTTCTCCGTATCAGCGTCTTTTCCGGGCAAGGCAGCAAACGGACGCCGCCGCACACAACGCTCCTCCGGCGATGAGAGCGGCTTTTTTCTTTCCCTCTCCGTCCGCGTCCCAGATATAGGCCAGTTCGCTCAAAAGCGAAGTGCCGCACAGATCGTCATAGAAAAGGTTATACGTTTCAAAGCTTTCCGGCTCGTTTTCGTCGAGCACGAAGACTCTCACGCCGCGCAGACGGTTTCCGTAGCAGCGGAAGGACGCCGCCGAGGTCTGAAGGATCCGCAGACCGTCTAAATCGGCGTCGTAATTGTTGATATGCTCGTGACCGAGCACGAGCGCCAATACGTCGCCCTGCCTCTTTATCGCGTCGAATTCGCCGTAGTTTTCCCGGCAGCCGCAGACGGGCTCGCCGAGGAAGCCGCGCCCCTTCGCGGGATCGAGCTTCACGAAAGCGTTTTTGTTTCCGTCCTTGAAAGAAGGTACTGCGTTCACTTCACCGGGCTTTGCCGGCGTCATCAGCGCGCTCATTTCGGGCAGAGCGATATGCTGGAACATGAGCGAGGGCAAAGGCACACCGCCGTTTTCGGCTTTCAGCTCATTACTCTTTTTCACATACCATTCCACGGCTTCTTTTTTCACGCCCGTGCGGCATTTGTCCTGCTCCTTATCCACCCAGGCGGAATCCATACCCCAGAGGTTGAAGACTTTCCTTTCGCCGTCGTGCGAATAAACAGGCAGATCGAACGTCCCCACCTCGGGCGTCGTCTCGCCGCCCATTCCGGCGCACAAAGGACTCGCCAGGAAGATCCCCGCCTGCTCCTCCTTGGTGATCTCGTTCATATCATCGTGGTTGCCGTAGATCATCGTGAACGGGATATTCCGCTTTTCGAGCGGGGAGAGGATATGCGAGATCGCCTTTTCCATGGCGGCGAATTCGCCCTCTCTGCTATGTATCACCTTGCGGGAGCCGAAACGCGCGTCGCGCAGGTGATTGCCGAGGATATTGTCGCCGGTGAAAAATACGAGATCGGGCTTTACGGTATCGTAGGCTTTATCGAGCATCCGCACCATCGTGTGGCGGACGTGCTGCAGGTCCTGCGGGTCGCTCACCTGCATGAGCACGAATTTTCCGTTTTCATTGAATTTCAGCTTCATATCGCTTTCCCCTTTACGTCATTGCATTGTATGGTAACATATTCTTCCGATAAAAACAACCGCGAGAATATTTTTTATTCCCTTGCTAAACGCCTAAGGGGTATGCTACAATGAAAAAAAACCGAAAGGATAGCATATTATGGATAAAAAAATCAAAGTCGGTATTGCCGGCGTCAGAGGTCTTTCCACCGTCATGGGGCTCAATAACATTCCGGACGTTGAGATCGCCGCGGTGTGCGACCTGAACGAACAGCATTTAGAGGACGCCGCCAAAAGATGCGGCGACGTAAAAAAATACCGCGTATTCGAGGATATGATCGAGAGCGACATCGACGCCGTGATCATCGCCACCCCCATGCAGTGCCACGTGCCGCAGGCGATCGCCGCCATGGAAGCGGGCAAGCACGTCATGAGCGAGGTAACGGCGGGCGTTTCGATGGACGAGCTTTTCTGGCTCTGCGAGACCGTGGAAAAATATAACAAAATTTACATGTACGCCGAAAACTACATCTACACTCCCGCCGTACAGCTCGTTCGCCGTATGGTGGAGAGCGGCAAATTCGGCGAGCCCTATTATGCGGAAGGAATGTATCTGCACGACATCCGCAATCTGCTCGTGTATCCCGACGGCAAGACCTCGTGGAGAAGCTACTGGCAGTGCGGCAAGCGCGGCAACTTCTATCCCACCCACAGCATCGGTCCCGTCATGAACTGGTTCCCGGGCGACAGGATCACCGAGATCTCCACCTTCTCCCCCGGCGTGTACAACGACATGGGCGTGAAGCAGGACAGCGGCACAACTACGATGTGCCGTACCGAAAAGGGCAAGCTCCTGAGCATCCGCACCGACTGCGTATCCCCCCGCCCGCATTCGATGGACTACTACGTATTGCAGGGCACCAACGGCATCTTCCAGTCCGCCGTTTACGGCAAGGGCAATCTGCCCGGCGACGTAGACAGAGTATCGTTTTCCAATCCCGCCGATCCTCACGGCAGCATGGACTGGGAACCCCTCACGAACTACAACGATCTTCTGCCCGACCGCTATAAAAACGCGACGGAAGAGCAGCTCAAAGCCGGTCACGGCGGCGGAGATTTCTTCATCGTGGAAGACTTTATAAACGCCGTGCGTTCCGGCGTGCAGCCCGAGCTCGACGTATACAAGGCGTGCGAATGGACGGCGGCGGGACTGCTCTCCGCGCTCTCCGTCACCAACGGCTCGCGTACGCTTGAGGTGCCGCATTTCCGTCCCGCCATGCCTCTGGACGAAAA
>JAZLHN010000009.1:0-9647 GCA_045616815.1 Acutalibacteraceae bacterium | reverse complement strand
ACTGCTCACAACGCGAGCAGTTTCCTATACAATAAGAAAAAACCGGATGCACGCCATCCGGCTTTTTTCATCAGAACGGAAAATGGCAGTTTATCGCGGAGCAATATAAAAGTTTGGTCAAGCTTTTCAAAGCTTGCGTAGTCAAGGAGCGGCGCTCCTTGTCGCGCTTCGCAAAGCGCGAAATTCTTATGCTTCAAAAAACGCAGGAAGCGAGGAAAAATTATCCGGGGGATGATTTTTCCCTGGGGAACCCTCGTCGGGGCTTCCCCTATGCGAAGCATCAAAAGTCTGCCATACCTGCATTTTTCTTGTTTGATACAGAGCTTGTGCGTAACATTAACTTGCTTCTGTTTTTTTCTTTATAGGTGCTTCGCACTTGAAAACCCCCGGCGAGGGTTTTCAAACTTTCCTGCGCTTTGCGGACGATAAAGTATTCCGCTCACTGCGGTGGGCGGCTCAAGGCTCCGCCTTGAGGAAACCACGCCTTTGAAAACGCGGGCGAAACTTTTTATCCGCTTCGCGCTTCAAACAAAAATTTATCCATATAAAAAGAAAATCGGAAACCGTTTCCGATCTCCGATTTCCGACTTCCGATTTAATTATATTCCGCCCTTGCCGCTTCGCATAAGGTCGATGGCGGTCACTCTGTCGGAATTGAGTATGATATTGGTTTTGCCGTAAATTTCCTCCTGCAGACCCTTTGCGTCGGCGGGATAGTCCACGATCCATACCCATGCCGCGCCGGAATAATCCAGTCGGTTTTCGAGTGCGGGCAGGGAAGCGGATATGATCTCGTAATTATACCATTTTCCCACGAGCGCCTGCGTGGCGAGAGAAATGAGCTTGGAAGTGGGGCAGTCTG
This sequence comes from Acutalibacteraceae bacterium, assembly GCA_045616815.1. Lineage (GTDB taxonomy): Bacteria > Bacillota > Clostridia > Oscillospirales > Acutalibacteraceae > RUG806. The sequence continues at coordinate 8,785 of JAZLHN010000009.1, read as the reverse complement.
TTTTTACCTGCTCGAGAAGAGTATCGAGAAGATCGTTGATCTGCGTCAGCTTTACCTGTTTCGATTTTTCGATCACCGCGGAAATGAACTGCCTTTGTCTTCTCGTACGGCTCACGTCTCCGTCGGTATCGCATTTGCGGATACGGCAGTACCAGAGCGCCTGCTGACCGGTCAGATGAACGCTGTCGCCGTATTCGGGAATACCGGCGGCGCGGGCTTCATACGCCTGCACGGGAACGTCGATACCGCCGATGATGTCAACGACTTTGACAAACGTATTGAAATTGACAAGGAAATAATTGTCGATCTTGATCCTGTAGTTTCTCTGTATGGTCTCGATCAGACAGTTTACTCCGCCGTTTGCATAAGCGGCGTTCATTTTCGCGTAGCGGTCGCCGTAAACGGTATTGATGAACGTATAGCTGTCGCGCATGAAGGACGTGAGATGGATGCATTTCTTTTCTTTATCAAGCGACATCAGCATCATAACGTCGGTATTCTCGCCTCCGTTATCCACGCCGATCAGCAGGAAATTGATGATATCTTTGCTCTGCATCAGGGTATCGTCCGAATAGCCGTTTGTCGCCCATTCTTTCAGCAGAGAAGAAAGATCTTCGCTGTCCCTCAATTCGGTAAGCGTTTTTATCGCCTTTTCCTGATTTTCGCCCGACTCATCCTCATATCCTTCCACGTCGTCAACGAATTCCGAAGGAAAGATGAAATCCTTCACATCATCGAAATCAAACAAATCAAACAGATAAAGAGTGCCTATTCCTGCCGCTAACAGAATATCTATAACGACGAACAGAATAATGAGCTTTTTTCTTCTTCTGTTTTTTTCCGCTGTGGATTTAGCGGACTTTTTTTTACCCGTATTTTTCTTTTCCATTATCCGATCATTCTTCCGTCATTTCAGAATTTTCCGCGTCCGCCTCGTCGTTTCCGTCGGATTCAGGCAATGCAGTCAATTCATCGTCATCGTCTTCCTCCGATTTTTTCGCGGAGGTAAAGGTGATCAGCTTATCGTCGTCGCCGAGCTTCATCAGCCTTACGCCCTTGGAGGGACGCGCGCATTCTCTTATCTCGTCCGCGGAAATACGGATGATGATGCCGTTGGAGGAGATAAGGATCACGTCGTCATCGTCGTAAACGATCTTGATACCGGCCACGAGGCCGTATTTATCGACGCGATAGTTCATAGAGCCGAAGCCGCCGCGCGTCTGCGGACGGTAGTCGGAATAATCGCTCTTTCTGCCGAAGCCGAGTTCGCTCACGGTAAGCACCTTACCGCCGTCGCCCTCGTTGATGATCTCCATGCCTACGACGAAATCGTCTTCGGACTTGAAGGTGATCGCCTTCACGCCTCTGGCCGTACGGCCGATGACGCGGGCGTCGTTTTCATTGAAGCGGATGCCGAGACCGTAACGGGTCGCAACGAAGATATCGTCGCTGCCGGAGGTGAGCTTCACGTTTTCGAGCACGTCGTTTTCGTCGAGGTTGATCGCTATGATGCCGGTCTTGCGGATATTTTTGAAATCCACCACCTGCGTTCTCTTGACGACGCCGTACTTCGTCACCATGCAGATATACTTATCGTCGCTGTCCTCGGGCAGCATGAGCATGGACGAAACTTTTTCATCGCTTTCAAGCGGCAGGATGTTCACGATATTGAGTCCCTTGCTCGTGCGGCTGCCCATCGGGATCTCGTAGCCCTTCACCTTGTAGGCCTTGCCCTTGGTGGTGAAGAACATGATATAGTCGTGAGAGGAGCAGGTGAACATCGTGTCCACGGTGTCCTCCTCGCGGGTGGTAAGGCCGATCTTGCCTCTGCCGCCCTTGCGCTGGATGCGGTATTCCTCGGCGGGGATGCGCTTGATATAGCCGAACTGCGTCTTCGTGAATACGCAGTCCTCCTCGGGGATGAGGTCTTCCACGTCCACTTCGCCGATCACGTCGGTGATCTCGGTGCGTCTGTCGTCCGAGAAGCGGTCGCGCAGGTTGAGGGATTCTGTCTTTACGATATCGAGGATCATGGAGTGATTGGCGAGGATCTCGTCGCATTTCGCGATGAAAGCAAGCTTTTCCTCCAATTCGTCGAGGATCTTCTGTTTTTCGAGACCGGCGAGCTTACCTAACTGCATCTGTACGATGGCGGTGGTCTGAACGTCGTCGAGCCCGAAGCGTTCGGTCAGCTTTTCCTTACTTTCGGGGATGGTCTTGGAATTGCGGATGATGGAGATCACTTCATCGATGAAATCGAGAGCGATCTTCAATCCTTCCAATATGTGCGCTCTTTCGGCGGCTTTTCTGCGGTCGAATTCCGTCCGGCGGCGGATGATGTCGCACTGGAAGTCGATGCAGTTCTGCAGCATCTGTTTTAAGGTAAGGATCTGGGGTTTGCCGTCGGCGAGCGCTATCAGGATCGCGCCGAAGGTGGTCTGTAATTCCGTATAAGTATAAAGCTTATTGAGAACGACCTGCGGGTTGGCGTCCTTTTTGATATCCACCACGATCCGCATACCGCCGTCGCGTTCGGAGGAGTAGTCCACCACGTCGTCGATGCCTTCGATCTTTTTATCGGCGGCAAGGTCGTAGATATGCTTTACGAGGTCTTTTTTACGGATCTTATAGGGGATCTCGGTGATGACGATGCGGAATTTGCCGGGCTTGGTCTCTTCGATCTCCGCGCGGCCTCTTACCGTTATCTTGCCTCTGCCGGTGGCGTAGGCGGAACGGATGCCCGCGTGGCCCATGATGATGCCGCCGGTGGGGAAGTCCGGCCCCTTGATATACTGGCAGAGCTCGGCAACGTCGGCGTCGGGATTGTCGATGAGGCAGCACATACCGTCGATGACCTCACCGAGGTTGTGCGGCGGGATCTCGGTCGCCATACCTACGGCGATACCCGAGGAGCCGTTTACGAGCAGCTGCGGGAAGCGGACGGGAAGTACCTCCGGCTCTTTCAGACGGTCGTCGTAGTTCGGCATGAAATCGACCGTTTCTTTTTCTATATCGTCGAGCATGTGCATGGAAAGGCGGTTCATCCTCGACTCGGTGTATCGGTAGGCGGCGGCGGGGTAGCCGTCGATGTTACCGAAGTTTCCGTGTCCGTCTATGAGGGGATAGCGGAGGGAGAACGGCTGCGCCATTCTTACCATCGCGTCGTACACGGACGCGTCGCCGTGCGGATGGTAGCGTCCGAGCACCGAACCCACGGTGTCGGCGCACTTACGGTAGGCTTTATCGGGGGTAAGACCGTTTTCAAACATCGTATAAAGGATACGTCTGTGAACGGGCTTGAGTCCGTCGCGCACGTCGGGGATGGCGCGGCTCACCAGTACGCTCATCGCGTACTGCAGCATGCTGGAGCGGACTTCGTCTACGATCTCTACCGGCTTTATGTTGGTCTCGTGGTCTTCCGGCCAGCGTTTGTTTTCTACTTCTCTTTTTGCCATGTCGTCCGCACCTCCTTAAATATCCAGATCCGTAGCATATACGGCGTTTTCTTCGATGAATTGTCTTCTGGGCTCAACTTCCTCGCCCATGAGCATGGTGAACGTTTCGTCCGCAAGCTCCGCGTCTTCCATCGTCACTTTGAGCAGTGTTCTCGCCTCGGGATCGAGGGTCGTTTCCCAGAGCTGGGAGGGGTCCATTTCACCAAGGCCCTTATAGCGCTGTACGTCGGCGTTGCCGCCCAATTTTTCGATATACGCTGCCTTTTCCTCGTCCGTGAAGGCGTCGAAATGCGTCTTGCCCTTCGAGATACGGAAAAGCGGGGGCTGCGCTAAGAAAACGTGTCCCGCGCGGATCAGCTCGGGCATATAACGGAAGAAGAAGGTCAGAAGCAGCGTGCGGATGTGCGAACCGTCGACATCGGCATCCGCCATGATGATGATCTTGTCGTAACGAAGCTTTTCGATATCGAAATTGTCGCCGATGCCCGTGCCGAGCGAAACGATGACGGGCTTCAACTTGTCGTTGTCGTAAATTTTATCGGCTCTCGCTTTTTCCACGTTGAGCATTTTGCCCCACAGGGGAAGGATCGCCTGATAGGTGGAGTTTCTGCCGTCCACCGCGCTCCCGCCGGCGGAATCACCCTCGACGATGAAGATCTCGGTCTTGGTCGCGTCGTTGGAGATACAGTCGGTGAGCTTGTCGGGCATTCTGGTCTTGCCGCCGATGCCGGATTTGTTGCGTGAGGCGTCTCTCGCTCTCTGCGCCGCCTCACGGGCGTTGGAGGAAGCGATGGATTTATCGAGGATGATGCCCGCCTGCTTGGGGTGCTCCTCGAGATACTGATATAATTTTTCGTTTACGATATTGTTTACGAGGGTGCCGATGGCGGTGTTGCCGAGCTTCGCCTTGGTCTGCGATTCAAACTGCGCGTCGGTGAGCTTTACGCTGACAACGGCGATCATGCCCTCCATGATATCGTCGCCCTTCAAGCGGGCGTTGCCCTCTTTGAGCTTTTTGAAAGCGAAGCCGTATTTGTTTACGGTGTTGGCTACGGCTTTGCGGAACGCCGCTTCGTGCGTACCGCCGTCCACGGTGTGGATGGTGTTGGCGAACGACATGATGTCGGTATCGTAGGAGGTGCTCCACAGAAGAGCGATCTCCGCCATGGAATCGCCGGAAGCGCCGCTCAGATAGATCACTTCGTCATGCAGAGGATTTTTCTTCTTTTTATCCAGAAGATATTCCACGTAGGAGCGGATACCGCCCTCGTAGCAAAGATCGTCTTCTCTGTCGGGGATAACGGAATCGTCGGTACGCAGATCCTTCAATACGATGCGGATGCCGCCGTTTAAGAACGCCTGTTCGCGCAGACGGGAAAGCAGCGTATCGTAGTCGTATTTGGTGGTATCGGTGAAGATGGTGGGGTCGGGCTTGAAGGTGACCATGGTGCCGGTCTCGTTCGTATCGCCCACGATCGTAAGATCGTCCTTGATGTTGCCGTATTCGTAGCGCTGACGGTAGATATGTTTGCCGTCCTTCACTTCTACTTCGAGCCACTTGGAGAGCGCGTTTACGACCGAGGCGCCCACACCGTGAAGACCGCCGGAAACCTTGTAGCCGCTTCCGCCGAATTTACCGCCCGCGTGCAGGATGGTGAATACCACGCTCACGGTGGGGATGCCCTTGGTGGGATGGATGCCCACGGGGATACCTCGGCCGTTGTCGGTGACTCTTACCACGCCGTCGTCGAGCAGCTCCACGAGTATTTTATCGCAGTAACCGGCCAGAGCCTCGTCGATCGAGTTGTCCACGATCTCGTATACGAGGTGATGAAGACCTCTTTCGCCGGTGGAGCCGATATACATACCGGGACGCTTACGCACCGCTTCCAGTCCTTCAAGGACCTGGATAGAGTTTTCATCGTAATTTTCGGTTACGGGAATGATTTTTTCTTCGCTCATATTTGTCTCCTTTGGGTCTGACCCTCGGTTTAATAACTGTTTTATACGCCGGTCTTCACGCTGCGCGAGATAACGGCGTTCACGGACAACGGGGAAACGATCACTTTCTGATCTTCCGCGTTTTCCGCCGTCACGGTAAAGGAACGGGGCAGCTCGTAAAGCGATACGGTGAGCGCGTATCCTTCCTTTTCCGCTTTATTCAGATACTCCCGCGTTTTTTTGGAAACGGTGGAGGTATCCAGATCGAATATTCCTATGATATTTTTGTCGCTTATTACGGCGTCCTGTCCGAGATCGAGATACATCAGACAAGCCTTCCTTTTTCTATATTCATTGTTTTGCCGCTGCACATTCTCAAAACGGACGAGGGCTCGCAGCAGGTGATGAACACCTGCCAGTCCTTTATGTGATTGAGGATGTAATCCTGCCGGTTCGTATCCAGCTCGCTCATCACGTCGTCCAAAAGCGCCACGGGCTGTTCGCCGGTCTGCTCTTTCATGACGGAAGCCTCTCCGAGCTTGAGGGCGAGCGCGCAGGAGCGCTGCTGACCCTGCGAGCCGTACAGCCGCGCGGATATGCCGTTTATATATATTTCCACGTCGTCCCGGTGCGGCCCGGCGGAGGTGGTCTTATTCAGGATATCTTCCTTTCTGTTTTCGCGGAAAATATCCTTTAACGCGGTATTTTTGCCGTCTGCGTACTTTTTTACGTATTCAAACGATATTTCTTCTCTGCCGGAGGAAAGACCGCCGTAAATGTCGCACACGCTTTTTTTAACGGTATCGAGATACGCGCTTCGTTCCGCGATGATCTTTTCGCCCGCGAGCGCCGCTTTTTCGTCGAGCACGTCGAGCACGTCGAGCAGAGCGGAATCGTAGGAAACGTCCTTGAGCAGGGAATTCCTCTGCTTGATAACACGGTTATATTCGGCGAGCAGGGAAGCGTAGCCGGGCTTTAACTGACAGATCGCGGCGTCCACGAAACGCCTGCGCTCTCCGGGACCGTCCTGAATGATCGAGAGAAAGGACGGCGCGAACACCACCGCGCGGAATTTTCCCATCAGCTCCGAAGCGGAACGCAGAGGCACGCCGTTCAACGAAGCGTTCCTTCTGCCGTTCACGGTGATCTCGGCTTTGTTCTCTCTCACCGACGTCTGAAAGCCCAATTTCAGCTTTGCCGATTCGGCGTCGAAGTTGATAAGCTCGGTATCCTTCGCGCCGCGGAAGCTTTTGAGCCCGCTGAAAAGCCATATCGCTTCGAGGATATTGGTCTTTCCCTGCGCGTTTTCGCCGTATATGATATTGATCCCCGCGTCGGGCTCTAAGGTGAGCTCTTTTACGTTGCGGAAATTTTTCAGTTGGAGATCAGTTATCCTCATCTTGCGCCGTTATAATAAATAATTGGTCTCTGAAATCGAATTTATCGCCGGGATGAAGCTTTTTTCCTCTCTGCGTGCACACTTCGCCGTTGACTCTCACTTTTTCTTCTTCAATGAGGATCTTGGCGTGACCGCCGGTCTCAGCGATGCCGCAGAATTTCAGCGCCGCGTCAAGCTTGATGAACGGCGTACTGATCGGGAGCTCCTCCTCGTGCATTTCGAGAAGCTTTACTTTTATTTTTCTGACTTTTTTCCCTTCGGGTCTAACCGTATCCATAATATAATCCTTTTACGAATGCATAATTCATAATGCATAATTCATAATTTTTTAATTCGGGAGCTTTACGGGAAGAATGAGGAACAGGAAGGATTCTCCCTCGGGAGGCAGGAGGATGGCGGGAGAAACGGGTCCGTTGAGGTTGATGAGCACCTCGTCGGTGTCGCAGCTTCTCAATGCGTCGAGAAGAAAGCGGTTGTTGAAGCCGATCTCGGTGCGCTTGCCGTCCACGTTCGCTTTTATTCTGTCGCTGGAGCTTCCGAGAGAGGTCACGGCGGAAATGCGGGCGGTGTCCTCGTCGAAAATGAAGCGGATGGGGCTTCTCGTTTTTTCGGTGATGATGGAAGCACGGGCGATACAGTCGATGAGTTCTTTGGTATTGATCCTTACCACCGTGCTTTTGGCGGTGGGGATGGCGGTGTTGTAATTCAGAAATTCGCCTTCGAGCAGACGGGAAACGAGGCTGTAGTTTTCCACGTTGAAAATGATGTGCCGTCTGCCGATGCTGATATTCAGGAACGACTCTTCGTCGGTGATGAGCTTGATGGTATCGGAAAGGATTTTCGCCGGAACGACGAAGGAAAGGGGCTTTCCGTTATATTCGCAGAATTCCTTGCGGATGGCGAGACGATAGCCGTCGAGGGCAACGAGTTTTATCTCGCCGGGGGTGATCTCGAATTTGATACCTCTGTGCACAGCCTTGGTGTCGTCGAGAGAAACGGCGAAAATGGTCTGCCGTATCATATCTCTCAAAACGGTGCTCTTTATGCGGAAGGGCGTTTCGTCCGTCACCTTCGGGAGCTCGGGATATTCGTCGGGATTGAGGCTTATGAGAGTATATTCGACGTTGCCGCTTTTGATGGAGCAAACGTTTTTCTCATCGCAGTCGATGACTACGTTATCCTCGGGAAGGAGCTTCAATATATCGCAGAAGGTCTTGGCGTTGATGCAGATCGCGCCCTCGCGCTCCACTCTCACGTCGAGGCGCGTGGTGATACCGAGGTCGAGATCGAAGCCGCTCAGCTCGATGCGGGACTGAGCGTCGGTTTTTATGAGTATGCATTCGAGATGCGGCATGACCGCTTTGCCGGGGATACATCTCTGAACGTTCAGTGAAACGTCCGTGAGTGCCTGAGTGCTGCAGATGATTCTCATAAATTTTCCCTCCGTGGATATCAATATAACAGTTTTAAAATAGTAGTCTTATTAGAGATTGTCGGTAATGTTTAAAAGACGGGAATTCGCGGGGATGACAACGGGGAAAGGTTATCAACGCGATTTTCAAAACTTGTTGATAAATTTTGTTTTAAACGCCGCCGATTTTGTAAATGTCAGAAATGTTTAAAAAGCAATGTTTAAAGTCAGCAATATGTCAGAAACTTTCGCCGCGAAGCGAATGAAAAGTTCCCCCCGCTTTTCCAAAGGCGCCGGTTTCTTAAGGCGGAGCCTTGACCCGCTCACCGCAGTGAGCGGAATTCTTTATCGTTCGCAAAGCGCAGGAAAGTTTGAAAACCCTCGCCGGGGGTTTTCAAGTGCGAAGCACCGGCAGAGAATGAATGATCTCTTTGCCGATGTTGCGCACAAGCTTTAAGTCAAACAATAATAATGAGAATATTTCAAGCTTTTAATGCTTCGCATAGGGAACCCCCCGGCGAGGGTTTCCCACGGAAAAATCATCCGCCGGATAATTTTTCCTCCCTTCCTGCGCTTTAT
>JAZLHN010000008.1:0-2934 GCA_045616815.1 Acutalibacteraceae bacterium | reverse complement strand
CTTATTCATATAATCCTGTTGTATTCCCCGACAATATTTGCTATAATTCGGTCATATATATAAAAAAAGAAGGTGGGGATACGGATTCGCTTTCCGACAAAAAAATCACCGCCGCCTTATCACTTGCGACCTTGGCGGATTTCGCGCTTTTCGCCGTGAAGGTGTATCTCGGGCTTTCCACGGCAAGTCTTTGCATCTATTCGGACGCGATCAACAATCTCTTTGACACGCTCGGGTGTCTGCTCGCGGTGTTCGGCGTATGGCTCGCCATGCGTCCCGGCAGCCGGAAATATCCCGACGGCATGGGAAAAGCCGAAGACCTCACGGGCTTCATCATGGCCGTGTGCGTGGCGTTCACGGGCTTTTATTTCGCCTATCTCGCCCTTGACCGTTTCATGTATCCGCGTCCCGTCAATTTTCTCGTGCGTCACGCCGTTCTGCTGGGCGTCACGATCCTCGTAAAGCTCATCCTCGGCGTCGTCTTTTTCCGGCTTTACAAAAAGAGAAATTCGCTGGTGGTGAAAACGGTGTTTACCGATTCGTTCGCCGACTGCGGCGTGACCGCGATGACGCTTTTGTCGTTCATCCTTTCCGCGACCTCAGGGCTTCGGGCGGACGCCGTGTTCGGGCTCGTTCTCTCCGCGGTCATCATCGTGAACGGGGTAAAGCTCGTGCTTTCCTCGGCAAAGGCGCTGCTCGGCGAAAACGACGCAGCTCTGAACGAACAAATCGAAACAGCGGCAAAGGAATGCGGCTTTGATACAGCCGAAGCCAAAACCTACAAAACGGGCAAAATGCTCACGTTAGCGCTGACGGTGAGCGGCGACGGCGACGAAAACGAAACGCGCGAAAAAATAAGTAAACTGACAGGCGCTGACCTGTTTATCAAACGGAGGTAATATCCATGGCAAAAAAGAAAGAAGAAGTAAATCTCGATATCCCGGTGAAGAAAAAAAGCAAGGGCAAAAAAGCTCTCAAAGTGATCGGCTCGATCCTTGCGATCATCGTGCTCCTCGTTGCGGTAGCGGCGGCGGTATCCGCCGTGGGAAACAAGGGCAACTACACGCTCTCCCGTTCCTTCGCGAAGGTGGAATACGAAAACCAGCTCGTACCGGAGCAGGATGAAAACGGCGACTGGTGCTTCACGACCGACAAGGAATTCAAGGTGCTGCAGCTCACCGACGTACACATCGGCGGCGGCTTCATGTCGCTCTCGAAAGACTCCTCCGCACTCACCGCGGTGGCGACCATCGTGGCGGCGGAAAAACCCGACCTCGTGATCGTGACCGGCGACGTTGCCTATCCCGTTCCTTTCCAGGCGGGCACGTTCAACAACAAGGTGGGCGCCAGAATGTTCGCCCAGCTCATGGACACGCTCGGCGTTTACTGGACGCTCGGCTTCGGCAACCACGATACGGAAGCCTACAGCTACTATAACAGAGCCGAGATCTCCGAATTCTATTCGACGAGCGGCTACCGCTACTGCCTCTTTAAGGCGGGTCCCGACGACGTGGACGGCTACGGCAACCAGGTCATCAAAATAAAGGATACCAAGGGCGGCATCACGCAGGCTCTCTTCGTGTTCGACTCCCACTCCTACACCGACGGCGACTATTTCGGCATCCAGTGGAAGTATGATAACATCCACCCGAACCAGATCGAATGGTACAAAGAGCAGGTCGCCGCTCTCAACAAGGAAAACGGCGGCAAGACCGTGAAATCGCTCGCGTTCTTCCACATCCCGCTCGTGGAATTCGAGGACGCGTGGAACGAATTCAAGGACAACGGCTACAAGGACACCGAAAACGTGAAATACAAATACGGCATGATCGGCGAGACCGGCAAGGCCATTTACTGCGGCATCGGCGAAGACGAGCTCTTTGAAACGATGCTCGACCTCGGCAGCACGAAAGCGGTATTCTGCGGTCACGACCACTTCAACAACACGACCGTGAACTACAAGGGCATCGACCTCTCCTACGGCTACAGTATCGACTACCTCGCCTATATCGGCGTATATAAGAAGGGCTCCCAGCGCGGCGCCACGGTCATCGACATCGCTCCCGACGGCAATTACGAAATCGGCAAATACAATCTCTACACGAGCGGCCGCTACGAACTCCCCGCGGGCTTCGCCGACAATATCTCGATGCAGTTTGAAGACGTGACCTATCAGTATATCGAGGAAAAATAAGCGCGCCGGTTTTAGAAATTTCATACAAACGGTGTTGACTTTGTAAGGCAAAAATTGTAAAATAGTACGCAAATATAAAAGGGAGGTTCTTTTATGGATCTGAAAAAAATCATTGACAAAAAAGACGCTATGGCGAAGTATATGCACGATGATATCACGTACATATGCAAGAATTTAGGCAAACGCGATCCCGGCTCCGAAGGCGAAAAGAAAGCCTGCGAATACATGGCGAAGGTGCTCAAAGAGGACTGCGGCTGCGAATACGCGAAGGTGGAAGAATTCAAAGAGAATCCCGGCTCCTTCTACGGTTGGATCTACATCACCATCACCTGCTGCTTCCTTGCGTTCCTTACCTATTTTCTGAACCTTGCGTGGCTCTCCATCCTTCTTATCGTGTTCGGTCTTGCTCTCGCCGTACTTCAGTTCGGTATGTACAAAAAGACCGTGGACTTCCTCTTCCCCGAAAAGACCGGTCATAACGTGACCGCCATCAAAAAGTGCTCCGGCGAGACCAAGCGCAGGATCGTTTTCAACGGTCATCCCGACGCTGCGTGGGAATGGCCCGTAAACTATCACCTCCGCGGTGCGGCTTTTGAAGCGCACGCCATCATCTGCGCTCTCGGCGCCGTATACGTGATCGTGATCTCCGCTCTCAAGCTCGCGGGCAACACCGATCCCGAAATGCTCAAGAAGCTCGGTCTCGGCGCGATCGCTTTCTTCCCCTTCTGCTTCGGCCTCTA
>JAZLHN010000007.1:0-13788 GCA_045616815.1 Acutalibacteraceae bacterium | reverse complement strand
GTCCGTAGTATAAAACACAATAAATAATTGTTTTTTTGTATCCAAGTTGTTTTAAGGGGTGTTTTCAGGCTTTTGCTTTTGAAAAATCCCTTATTTTGTTTGGTTTTATACGATCTTCGCTTTTTTTACATCCCCTTTTTTGATGTATTTTCAAAATTCCGGAGTGTAGCGTTTGGGAGCGGGCACCATGTTCAGACGCCGGATCTTGAGGTTTTTGAATTTGATTTTTGAGCAATAGGCTTCAAAACCGATCCGGCCGTACGCACGGTTGTCAATAGGATTCGGGTCTTTGATTTCCAGAATGAGTTTACCGTCAATGGCAACGAAAATGTGGCCGTTGTCATCGCCGACGGTGAGGTGATACACGCGTCCCGGCTCAAACGGGAAGAGCTGTGTACCGCAGCAGAACGTATAATCCGGCGATTTTTCAAAGCCGACTTTTCCGTCCCACCATCCCTGGATGCCGGCAACGTAGGCAACGTGGCGCTTATCGATATCGTCGTTCCAGCTGCCGTGCCACATGACGTTGATGTCGTGCGTGGAGGGGAGCACAGTGGCACAATCCACTTCTAAAAGCACCGGACCGAAGTAATCGGCTTTGCTGATAACCATACCGGGGCAGTTCTCGGGATTTTCTCCGCAAAGCCAGCCGTCCTCATCGACGTGCCATCTGCCGCTCTTAAGAAGGAAATCCTGTTCCAGACTTTGTGCCGTAAACGGACGGTCGTATAAGATCTCACAGGTTTCCGGGGTGACGTTTTTTTGCATCAGTTGAAGCATAGTACTATCCTCTCTTGTTCATGTTATGAAAATGTGTAATGTTGATTACAGGCAGGATTGCATTTCCGGTGCCGTAACGTCGCAGACATTGACGTTCTTCAGTGAAGTCTTTGTACCTTTGCACAGTAAAAATCTTCCGTATGCTGTTTACATTATATACCATCAAAGAGGATTACACAATATTTGAATACGAGAGATCTGTTTAACGAATTGTTCGGCAATGCATTTATGAACCATGAAAGCGACATAAGAAATACTATGGGTAATATTGATATGTATACTTCTGTTTTCGGAAGAATAGCTGATATTACCGATTTTTTAAACTATGTAATTGCAATATGTAATGCGTATAGCGTTATTTCATATTGCAAAGAAACAAACAGCGAAACCTCTTCAACAGGCTTTTCAAAATCGATCAGTACTGCGAGTGCGGAGCCGCGCACTGGTGATGCAATGCTGTAAACAGACGCTTACAGCATAATCCGAAAAATATACAGATAAAAGCATAGAAAAAAAGTCTCGGAGTGGTGTTCCGAGACTTTTTGCTTTTTTGGGGATTTGCATAGAAGAATATTCGGTTTTGAAGCAAGGGGGATGACGAAGGGTGGAGGGAGATATTTTATTTATGATACAGCTTTTTGGTCTGCGACTGGGGCTCGCAGGTCATGTTCACGCCGAGCTTTTTGAACGCCTGCGCGTCCACGCTTGAAAGGATGACGGAGGAATGTGCTTCGAGACCTTTGAGCTTGGAGAGCTGGTCGAGCGCCATTTTTGCCATTGTGTTGGTGGCGGCGCAGATGGAGAGGGCGATGAGCACCTCGTCCACGTGCAGACGGGGATTATGGTTGCCCATGTGCTCCACCTTTAATTTCTGTATCGGTTCGATGACGGCGGGGGAGAGCAGAAGCATATCGTCCGGAATGTTCGCGAGCTTTTTGAGCACGTTGATGAGCATCGCGGAGGAGGCGCCGAGCAGGGGAGAGGTCTTGCCCGTGATGATCTCGCCGTCGGCGAGCTCGATCGCGGCGGCGGGAGAGCCGGTAGTCTCCGCTTTGTTGAGAGCGGCTTTTACGGCCGCGCGGTCGTCCACGGAAATACCGAGCTGATTCATAAGGAGCTCGATGCGGTGCACCACGGCGGCTTCGGCGAGTCCCTGTCTTACGAGGCAGGCGCTCTCATAGTAGCGGCGGATGACCTCCTGACACGCGGCTTTCTGCACGGCTTCGTCGTCGAAGATGCAGAAGCCCGCCATGTTCACGCCCATGTCGGTGGGGGATTTATAGATACATTCGCCCGCGATCTTGGTGAGGATGGCGTTGAGCACGGGGAAGATCTCCACGTCGCGGTTGTAGTTCACGGTGGTGGTGCCGTAGGCCTCAAGGTGGAAGGGGTCGATCATGTTCACGTCGTTGAGGTCGGCGGTGGCGGCTTCGTAGGCGAGGTTGACGGGGTGCTTCAGAGGCAGGTTCCAGATCGGGAAGGTCTCGAATTTCGCGTAGCCCGCACGCGAGCCGCGCTTATATTCGTGATAGAGCTGCGAGAGGCACACGGCCATTTTGCCGCTGCCGGGTCCCGGAGCCGTCACGACCGCTAAAGAGCGGGTGGTCTCGATGAATTCGTTTTTGCCGTAGCCGTCGTCGCTTACGATGAGGGGGATATTGGTGGGGTAATCGGGGATCTTGTAGTGCTTATATACCTTCATGCCGAGGCTTTCCAGACGCTTCTTGAACTGGATGGCGGTGGGCTGCTCGGAAAAATGCGTGATGCACACGCTGCCGACGTAGAGCCCGAATTCACGGAAGGCGTCGATGAGCCGCAGACAATCGGCGTCGTAGGTGATGCCGAGGTCGCCTCTGCGCTTGTTTTTCTCGATGTCGTCGGCGCTGATGACGATGATGATCTCCGCCTCGTCTCTCAGCTCGTAGAGCATCCTTATCTTGCTGTCGGGCTTGAAGCCGGGCAGCACGCGCGAAGCGTGATAGTCGTCGAAGAGCTTTCCTCCGAATTCAAGGTACAACTTTCCGCCGAACTTGGCGATCCTGTCCTTGATGTTTTTCGTTTGCAATTCCAGATATTTGTCGTTGTCAAACCCCGTTTTCACCATTTTTTTACCGCACCCCTGAAAAAATAATTTCAAGTAAACAGTATAACATTTTTCGGGAAACTTGTCCATAGGAAATGTTTTCTTCGGGAAACTTTTTTTGTAAAGTGAGCGACAAATTTTTGTTTGAAGCACAAATCAAACGCGGCACGAACAAACACAACGCCTCCCCTTTTAGGGGAGGAGGGCCGCGCGTGAGCGTGGCGGAGAGGTTTCGAGAGTGCCGCCGTGACAACGATAAAACGGAAAACTCACATTGAACCTCTCCACCAACCTGACGGTTGGTCCACCCTCCCCTAAAAGGGGAGGCGTTGTGATTCAAATGCTTCGTTTTGTTCGTTAACCTGCAATTTTCCGCTTTCCGGCGCATACTTCTTATTGCATTTCATAAAAAAATATGATACACTTACTTAATAATAATTATAATGGAAAAATATATGTTTGTGGGGTACTTTCATTGAGCCGTAAACTGTGGAACGTGATTCCATACGACAAAAAACGGGCGTTAGAGCTGGCGCGACAGACCGGAGCGGACGAATTCGCCGTTCTGCTTCTCACGTCGCGCGGGATCGACACGCCCGAAAAGATAGTTGAATTTTTCAACGCTTCGCAGGCGGAGCTTTCCGACCCGTATCTTCTGAAGGATATGGACAAAGCGGTGGAACGCATCCGCGCGGGCATCGACGCAGGGGAAAAAATGCTCGTCTACGGCGATTACGACTGCGACGGCGTGACCGCGACGGCGCTGCTTTACTCGTATCTGCAGGCGACAGGCGCCGACGTGGACTATTATATTCCCTCGCGCATCGACGAGGGCTACGGGCTTTCCCCCGCCACCGCCGAAAAGATACTCGAAGGCGGTTTCCGTCTCGTCATCACCGTAGATAACGGCATCGCCGCCATCGAAGAGGCGGAGTTTTTTGCTTCCAACGGCATCGACCTCATCGTGACCGACCATCATAAGACCGGAGATACGCTCCCGAAAGCCGTCGCGGTGATCGACCCCCACCGTCCGGACGACGAGTCCCCCTGCAAGGATCTGGCGGGCGTAGGCGTAGCCATGAAGCTTGCCGCCGCTTTGGAGGACGGCGATCATTCCGCCGTGTTCGACGATTTCGGCGATCTCGTCACGCTCGGCACGGTCGCGGATATCGTGCCGCTCATCGGCGAAAACCGCACGATCGTCGCCAAAGGACTTCCCGTGATCGAAAATACGGAACGCCCCGGGCTCGCGGCGCTCATGGACGCTTTATCGCTCTCCGATAAGGAGATGAACGCCGGTACGGTCGCTTTCATGCTTGCCCCGAAGATCAACGCCGCGGGCAGGATGGATTCTGCGTATAAAGCGCTCGAGCTGCTCATCACCGAGGATTACGAGCGCGCGCAGGAGATCGTTACACAGATCAACGAAGCGAACACCGCCCGTCAGGCGGCGGAAAACGAGATCACCACCGAGGCGCAGAAGATCCTCGGCGACGGCGACGGGCTCGGCAGAGTCATCGTGGTCGCGGGAAAGAACTGGCATCCGGGCGTGATCGGCATCGCGGCCTCGCGTCTTGTGGAAAAATACGGACGTCCTGCGGCGGTCATTTCCATCGCCGACAACGGCGTGTGCCGCGGCTCGGCGCGGAGCATCGAGGGCTTTTCGCTCTACGACGCTCTGTCTTACGCCTCCTCCGAGCTCATCCAGTTCGGTGGGCATACCCTCGCGGCGGGCTTTTCCGTGGCCGAGGATAAGATCGACGATCTCAGAAAGAAACTGAACGAATACGCGGATCGGTCGGGCGACGTTTTCCCCACGCTCAATATCGACTGCCGGCTGAATCCCGCCAATATCGGCATAGAAATATACGACAGCCTTTCTCTGCTGGAGCCGTTCGGCGCGTCCAACCCCGCGCCGGTGTTCGGACTTTTCGGTATGCGCATCACGGAAATCAAGCCGATGAAGTCCAATAAGCACATACGTCTCATGCTCCGCAAGCAGGACGCGAGCCTTACCGCGGTGTATTTCGGGATGTCCACCGACGATTTCCCGTTCGCGGAGGGCGACACCGTGGACGTGGCGGTGAAGATAGAGAAAAACGAATACATGGGCTCGGTACGGCTGAGTATACAGGTCAAGGACGTGCGTCCCGCGGGCAGCGACGATATTTCTCTTTTCGCCTCTCTGTCCTGCTGCGACGCGCTCATGCGGGATGAAGTCCTGCCGCCCGACATCGCGTCTCTGCTTTCTCCCTCGCGGGAGCTGCTGGGCAAGGTGTTCAAATTCGTAAGAGAGAAATCCCCGTGCGCTCTGCCGCCGGAGGTCATCGCTTTCCGGCTCGGTGAGCCGTCCGGCAAAGCGGGCGCGGTGAATATCGCGCTGAAAGCACTCACCGAGGTGGGTGTGCTCGTAAAGACCGACGAGGGCTATGCCGACGCGAAGCTGAGCGGCAAGGCGGATCTTTCCGCCAGCAGAATCCTTGCGAAACTGAAAAACGAATAAAGAATGTTCCATAACGATACACTTATCACGAAAAGGGGGTGCGACTGCATTGGCCGAAGGATATGAATATTATTCGGAAATAGAGAATGAAGTCAGAAGCAATTATTCCGCCGAAGAAGCGGAGCTGATAGAAAAGGCGTATTATTTCGCCTACAACGCGCATACCGGGCAGAAAAGAAAATCCGGTGAGGATTATATCATTCATCCCGTAGCCGTTGCAAAGATCCTCATGGGGTTCGGTATGGATTCGCAGTCGGTGATCGCCTCTCTGCTCCACGACGTGGTGGAGGATACGCCGGTCACGGAAGAGGACGTAAAAAAGATGTTCGGCGCCACGGTCGCCCTGCTGGTGGACGGCGTTACGAAGTTAGGCAAGGTGCCTCTTGAAAACAAGAACAAGGAAGAGCAGCAGGCGGAAAATCTGCGGAAGCTCCTGCTTGCCATGAGCGAGGATATCCGCGTCATCATCATCAAGCTTGCCGACCGTCTGCACAATATGCGCACGCTCAAATATATGCCCGACCAGAAGCGCAGGGACAAGGCGAGAGAAACGATCGAGATCTACGCGCCCATCGCGCACCGTCTCGGTATCCGTCCCGTCAAGGAGGAGCTCGAAGACCTCGCCATCAGTTATCTCGACCCCGTGGCGTACGCGGAGATCGAAAACGCGCTTGCCGAGCAGGAGCCTCTGAGAAAGGATTTCCTCGACAACATAAAAGAAAAGATCGGCGAAAGAGTGCGCTCGTTCGTGCCCGACGCCGTGATCCAGGGCCGTATCAAGTCCGTTCACGGCATCTACCGCAAGATGTATATGCAGGGCAAGAACTTTGAGGAGATCTACGATATCTACGCCGTAAGGATCATCGTGGACACCGTGGGCGACTGCTACAACTGCCTCGGCGTTATCCACGATATGTATAAGCCCATCCAGGGACGTTTCAAAGACTATATCTCCACCCCCAAGCCCAATATGTACCAGTCGCTCCATACCACGCTCATCGGCAAGGAGGGCGTTCCGTTCGAGGTGCAGATCCGTACCCACGAAATGCACAAGACCGCCGAATTCGGTATCGCCGCGCACTGGAAATATAAGCTCGGCTTAAAGGACGTGGATTCCAACAAGCGCATCGAAAAAGGCATCGGCTGGGTCAAGGAGCTGCTCGAGGCGCAGAGCGAATCGGGCGAGGTCTCGGATATCCTCAATACCATAAAGAACGATTTCGTCAGCGACGAGGTGTTCGTTTTCACTCCCAAGGGTGACGTGCTGTGTCTGCCCGCGGGCGCTACCGTGATCGACTTCGCCTACGCCATCCATTCGGCGGTAGGCAACAAGATGGTGGGCGCGAAGGTGGACAAGAGGATCGTCCCGCTCGACTACAAGGTACAGAACGGTGAGATCGTGGAGGTCATGACCTCCCCGCAGCCCGGAAAAGGCCCGAGCCGCGACTGGCTCAAGATCGTTACCACCAACGAAGCCCGCACCAAGATCCGCACGTGGTTCAAAAAGGAACGGCGCGACGAGAATATCGTGGAGGGCAGGCAGGAATACGAAAGAGAGCTTCGCCGCAACAATCTGAATATGACGGAGGAGCAGTCCGAAAAGCTGCTCGCGATCATCTGCGACAAGCAGAAGACGGCGACGCCGGACGATTTCTTCGCGGCGCTCGGCTACGGCGGCATCATTCTTTCCAAGATCATGCCGACCATCAAGGACGAGTACGGCAAGATCCTCAACGCCGAAAATCAGACCACCGTAAAAACGGTGAAAACGCCGAAATCGGTCAGCAGTGAGGGTGTGGTCGTCGAGGGCATCAGCAATTGCCTCATCAAGCTTTCTCGCTGCTGCAATCCCATCCCGGGCGACGATATCATCGGCTTTATCACCCGAGGTCACGGCGTTTCCGTACACAAGCGCGACTGCCCGAACGTACCGTCGGACGTTTCGTCGAGCGCGGAAGCCAACCGCTGGATCAAGGTCTACTGGAATACGACGCAGAAATCGGAGTTCTCCGCTTCTCTGCTTCTCACCTGCCTTACGGGCCCCGGCATCATGAACGATATCTTCGGGGCGCTCAATACCATCCACGTCGCGGTGAGCGGGATCAATTCGCGCAATACCAAGGACGGCCGGATGCTCGTGAACCTTACGGTGGAGGCGAGCAGCGTGGAGCATCTGCGTTCCGTTATGCAGCGGCTTCTCAAAGTGGGCGGCGTACTGAGCGTGGACCGTTCCGGCTCGGATATATGAGAGTTTTAAGTTTTAAGTGTTAATAATTTCTTTCAAAGGAGTAAACAAAATGGAAAAGAAACTTTATCGTTCAACGACCGACAAAAAGATCGCAGGCGTATGCGGCGGTATCGCGCAGTATTTCGGCATTGATTCCACGATCATCCGTCTGGCGTTCGTTATCTTCTGCCTCATGGGCGGCAGCGGTCTGCTGGTTTATTTCATCTGCGCGCTGGTCATGCCCGTGGAGCCCGCAAACAACGGCGGCTACACCCCCTATCAGGACGTAAGCGGACAGAACAGCGGCTGGAACGACCCCAACGGACAGAATAACGGATGAGAGCGGTAATACAGCGGGTAAGCAGCGCGTCGGTCAGAGTGGACGGTGAGCTCATCGGAAGCGCCGGCAAGGGCTTTTTGGTCCTGCTCGGCGTGATGGACGGCGACACCGCCAAAGAAGCCGAGCTGCTTGCCGCCAAGACTGCGAAGCTCCGGGTGTTTACGGACGAAGAGGATAAAATGAACCTGTCGGTACTCGATATCGGCGGGGATATCCTCTGTGTGTCGCAGTTCACCCTCTGCGCGGACGTAAAAAAAGGAAACCGCCCGTCCTTCACTCCGTCGGCGGCTCCCGAAGAAGCGGATAAGCTCTATGAATATTACATGGAGTGCCTGAAAAAAGAGGGCGTGAAAAACGTTTCTCACGGAAAATTCGGCGCCGATATGAAGGTAGAGCTTCTCAACGACGGCCCCGTGACCATCCTTCTGGATACGGACGTCTGGAAGAATTCAAAATTCTGATTTTACTATGATAAGGATACGTTATATTTCACTCGGCTCCTACGCCACTAACTGCTATATCCTCACGGATGACGAGAGCGGCGAGACTGCGGCGGTCGACTGTGCCGTCTTTGACGACAGCTACCGCGTTTTCCTCGATAAGCTCGGCGTGAAGGAACTGAAATACATTCTGCTCACCCACGGGCATTTCGACCATATCCTCGGTGTGAAACGGCTCAAAGAGCTTTGCGGGGGCGAAATATGCGTCCATGAAGCGGACGGAGCCTGCCTCACCGACGAAAAGGAAAGCCTCAATTTCTATTCGCACTACGGCGTGCAGGAGTACGTCTCTCCCGATATCCTTCTGCATGACGGCGATACGCTGTATCTCGGGAAAAACGAGATCAGCGTAAGACATACGCCCGGCCATACGAAAGGGAGCGTATGCTACACGTTCGGCGGCAGCATGCTTTCGGGCGATACGCTGTTCCGTCTCTCCATGGGGCGCACGGATATGCCCGGCGGCAGCACGCTCACGCTGTTCAAGTCGCTGGAGGAGATCGGAAAGATCCCCGGCGACCTCGATATCTATCCCGGTCACGGCGAGCTGACGACCCTGCAGTTTGAAAAAGACAACAACCGGTATCTGAGAGCGAGAAAAAAGTAAAATATGCTTCTGTATCTGCTTGGACATACATATAAATACGAATGTGAAAAGATCTGCAGGATATATTTTCCTACGGAGAAAATTCTTTTTGCCGAAAACGAAGACGTCCCGGCGGACGGCGAGGATAAGCTCGTTTATACCGCTGTAGAAGAAAAAGACGGAAGCGTCGTTTTCTCCTGCCGCGTTTTGCTGAACGGCAGAGAGGACGCGGGCGAAGCGGTCGCTGCCGCGGAAAAATGCCCGACCGATCCCGACCGCGAAAAGGAGCTTGCGCGCGTGATGACCGACGTATTGACGCGACTCACGGGGCTCGTGCCTCCGTGGGGCATTTTAACGGGCGTTCGTCCCTCCAAGCTCATGCGCAAATACGTCGCCGACTTCGGAGAGGAAAAAGCGAAGGAGCTTTTTACCTCGTTCCTGAAAGTGACGCCGACGAAAACGCACCTTGCTTTGAACGTCGCGAAAGCGGAAGACGAGGGCGTGGCGTTATCAAAGCCAGATTCGTTTTCGCTGTATATCTCCATCCCGTTCTGCCCCACGCGCTGTTCGTACTGCTCGTTCGTGTCCCATTCGATCGAGAGCGCGAAAAAGCTGATCCCCGACTACGTAAGGCTGCTCTGTGAGGAGATAAAACAGACTTCCGCGATCGCGCGGGAGCTGCACCTGTGGCTCGAGACCGTGTATATCGGCGGAGGCACGCCCACGTCGTTAGCGGCTTCCGACCTCGAAAAGATCTGCGCCGCGCTGAACGAAAACTTCGATATGAAGTCCGCGCGGGAATTCACCGTGGAGGCGGGCCGTCCCGACACCATCGACGAAAAGAAGCTCCGCGTGCTCAAAGCCGCCGGAGTGGACCGGATCAGCATCAATCCCCAGACCTTTTCCGACAGGGTGCTCGAAAATATCGGCAGAAGACATACGAGCGCGGATATCCTCGAAAAATTCGCGCTGGCAAGAAGTCTCGGCTTCGATAATATCAATATGGACTTTATCGCGGGGCTTACCGAAGATACGCCGGAGGGCTTCAAAGCGAGCCTCGATAAGGCGATAGAGCTTTCCCCCGAAAACATCACCGTGCATACGTTAGCGCTCAAAAGCTCGTCCACGCTCGTCACCTCGGACGAAACGGACAGAGTGTGCCGCGATACCGCCGAAATGGTGGACTACGCGAATGCGGCGCTGTACGCGGCGGGCTACACGCCCTATTATATGTACCGCCAGTCCAAATCCGTGGGAAACCTCGAAAACGTGGGCTGGTGCAAAGAGGGTAAGGCCTGCTTATACAATATATATATGATGGAAGAGATCCACACCGTGCTCGCCTGCGGAGGCGGCGCGGTAACGAAGCTGCGGTCTCCTTACGATACGACGCTCGAACGCATCTACAACTTCAAATATCCATACGAATATATCGGGAGATTCGAAGAGCAGAGCGCAAGAAAAGACGAGATCGTAAGATTTTATAGAGAGTTAAGTGTTAAGAGTTAAGTGTTAAGTATTTCACACTACAAACTTCCCGCGGAAAGGAATATCTTATGGCTAAAAATCAGAAGCAGTCATTGCTCAACGGCGCGCTGATCCTCTCCGCCGCCATCATCGCGGTAAAGCTCGTGGGTCTGTTCTTCAAGCTTTATGTCACGCTGAAGATCGGTTACGACGGCAAGGGCTACTACGCCACGGCCTACAATATATATACGCCCATCTATTCCATCGCGCTGGCGGGACTTCCCACGGCGGTCGCCAAAATGGTGGCATCCAAAGCCGCCGAGGGCAGATATAAGGACGTGAAAAGCCTGTTCCGCATATCGCTCGGTCTGTTCGCCTTCTTAGGCGTCGTCGGCACGGCGGTCATGCTCATCCTCGCGTATCCGTTTTCGGTCGTCACGGGCGGCACGGATGCCATCCCGTCCATCATCGCCATCGCGCCATCGCTGTTCTTCTGCTGTGTGATGTCCGGCTACCGCGGCTATTATCAGGGACTCCGCAATATGACCCCCTCCGCCGTTTCGCAGGTGTTCGAGGCGGTGGGCAAGCTCATTTTCGGCTGGATCCTCATCAACGCCGTGCTCGGTACGGGCGCGCAGTTTGCGGATAAGATCCCCGTCATGCGGAATTTCGTCACCGACGACGTGCAGGCGTATTCCTCCGCGGCGGCGATCGCGGGTGTGACCATCGGCTCGATGATCGCTCTCGTGTATCTCATGGTGCGTCACCGCGCGATCAAGGACGGCATCTCGCCCGAAATGCTCCTCTCTTCGCCCGACAGCGAATCCGCGAAAGTGCTGCGGCGCGAGCTCATCACGTTAGCGGTGCCGATCGCGCTTTCCTCTCTCGTTTTCAACGTAACGACCCTCATCGACAATATCACCATCCAGAATCGCCTTATTTATGCGATGAACCGGAATTACGACGCCGTTGCCTCCATGTATCCCGGCATCGTTTCGGCGAGAGGCTTCGGGACCTTTTCCGAAGAAACCGTGAAGCTGTTTGAAAAATATCTTTTCGGCGCCTACGATACGGTGCTGGAAATAAAGAACATCGTGCCCACCTTCACGATCACGTTCGGCCTGAGCGCGATCCCAGTGCTCAGCGAAGCGTGGACGAAAAAAGACCTTCTCACGGTGCGCAAGTCCACGGAGTCCGTCATCCGGCTCACGATGCTTTTGGCGCTCCCCGCGGGCTGCGGCATGTTCGCTCTGGCCGAGGATATCCTCATCTTCCTCTACGGCCGTTCCGAGGTGAACGCCCCCGCTTTGCAGTATATTGCGCCTATCCTCATGCTCTACGGCATTTCGTCCATGTTCCTTGCGCTCACGCAGCCCGTCACGAGCATGCTGCAGGCGATCGACCGTGCCGACGTTCCGGTGAAGGCGATCGCGATCGGCGCGGCGGTGAAGCTCGCGGCGAACTTCATCCTCGTGAGCATCCCCTCGATCAATATCCAGGGTGCCGTGGTCGGCTCTATCCTCTGCAATATGGTGATGGTGTTCTACGGGCTTTACGTGCTCGCGAAGGACGCGAAGATAAAATACGATTATAAAGCCGATTTTATCAAGCCCCTGATCTGCGCCGTTCTGTGCGGCGCTGCCGCGTGGGCGGTGAACGGCCTGGGCGAAAGGTTCCTCCCCGAAAAAGGACTTTCAAATCTTATCGGCATGCTGAACGGCGACAACCTCGCTACCGTCTGTGCTATTCTTGCCGCGGTGATCGTTTACGTTCTCGCGCTGCTTTTCACCCGCACGCTTGCGAAGGATGAAGTTATTATGCTTCCCGGCGGAAGAAAAATCGCAAAAGTACTTGAAAAATATAAATTAATAGGTTAAAATACATTTTGTGCCTGTGCCGTTTTATTTCTCGTAGGGCATAATGAATATTTTTTTGCGGACGGACAAAAGATATGATAAAGGATTTTGAATTCAAGGACAGATATGATTGCGACGACCTTATCCGTATCGTAGCCGTGCTCCGCGCACCGGGAGGCTGTCCCTGGGACGCCGAACAGACGCACGAAAGCATTCGCAAGAATTTCATCGAGGAGACCTACGAGGTCATCGAGGCGATCGACAAGGAAAGCCCCGAAATGCTCCGCGAGGAGCTGGGCGACGTACTGCTCCAGATCGCGCTGCACGCGCAGATGGAAGCGGAAAAGGGTTCCTTTGTTTTCGACGACGTTTGCGATGAGATATGCAAAAAGCTCATCGTCCGTCACCCGCACGTTTTCGGCGACGTAAACGTATCTTCCACCGCCGAGGTGCTCACGAACTGGGACGCCATAAAGATGGCGACCAAGAAGCAGAAGTCCACGTCCGAGTCCATGGCGAGCGTGCCGAGAGAGCTTCCCGCCCTCATGCGTGCGCAGAAGATCCAGCACAAGGCCGCCAAGGTGGGCTTCGACTGGGACGATATTTCCGGTGCCTTGCAGAAGGTGAAGGAAGAGACCGCCGAGGTCGAGCAGGCTTTGCAGTCCGGCGAAAAGGAACAGATTAACGAGGAGATCGGCGATCTGTTTTTCTCGGTCGTGAACGTGTGCCGCTTTGCGGACGTGGAAGCCGAGGAAGCGCTTACGGGCGCTACGGACAAGTTTTTCAGCCGTTTCGTCCGGGTGGAAAAATTAGCGGCGGAACGCGGTATCGACATGAAGACCGCGGGCATTGAAGAGCTCGATAAGCTCTGGGACGAAGTAAAATCGGAAAGATCCGAATAAACAGGAACATTAGCTTTTTTAAGCTTTTGAAATAATACAGGAGGAAAAAAAGAATGAATAAGACAGAACTCGTTGCTGCTGTTGCAGAAAAAGCAGGTCTTACCAAGGTTGACGCGGAGAAGGCTGTAAAGGCTTCCATAGACGCTATTACAGAGGCTCTCGTAAAGGGCGAAAAGGTTCAGCTTATCGGTTTCGGTACTTTTGAAGTACGCGAAAAGGCTGCTTCCGAAGCTCGCAACCCCCAGACGGGCGCAACCATCAAGGTTCCCGCTCACAAGGCTCCCGCTTTCAAGGCCGGCGCTGCTCTTAAGGACGCTGTTAAATAATTCCGTTCCGCACATAAAAAATCCCGAGGCTCGAAAGGCTTCGGGTTTTTTTTATTTTTTGCACGACAAATTTTTGTTTGAAGCGCGAAGCCATATAAAAGTTCCCCCCGCCTTTTCAAAGGCGGCGGTTTCTTAAGGCGGAGCCTTGGGCCGCTCACCGCAGTGGGCGGGACGCGTTATCGTTCTCAGAGGGCAGGAAAGGTTGAGAACCCTCGCCG
>JAZLHN010000006.1:0-9388 GCA_045616815.1 Acutalibacteraceae bacterium | reverse complement strand
TGATGAAGCGCCTGCAGATGGCGGGCAACAAGCCGGTCGTCCTTGTGGGCGGCGGCACTGGCATGATCGGAGACCCCTCCGGGCGCACCGACATGCGCCAGATGATGACCGTGGAGACCATCCAGCACAACTGTGACTGCTTCAAGAAGCAGATGGAGCGCTTCATCGACTTCGGCGAGGGCAAGGCCATCATGGTCAACAACGCCGACTGGCTGCTGAAGCTCAACTACGTCGATGTGCTGCGCGAAGTGGGCGCGTGCTTCTCCGTCAACAATATGCTGCGCGCCGAGTGCTATAAGCAGCGTATGGAGAAGGGGCTGTCCTTCCTGGAATTCAACTACATGATCATGCAGTCCTATGACTTCTACTATCTGTTC
Source organism: Acutalibacteraceae bacterium (assembly GCA_045616815.1). Classification (GTDB taxonomy): domain Bacteria; phylum Bacillota; class Clostridia; order Oscillospirales; family Acutalibacteraceae; genus RUG806. The sequence goes on along the minus strand of JAZLHN010000006.1, from coordinate 9,011 downwards.
CAGCATTACGGCTGCAATATGCAGTTCGGCGGCGACGATCAGTGGTCGAATATGCTCGGCGGCACGGAGCTCATCCGCAGAAAGCTCGGCAAGGATGCCCACGCCATGACGATCACCCTTCTGACCGATTCCAACGGTAAGAAAATGGGCAAGACAGCCGGCAACGCCGTCTGGCTCGATCCCAACAAGACCAGTCCCTACGATTTCTATCAGTACTGGAGAAACGTGGGCGATGCCGACGTGCTCAAGTGTATCCGTATGCTCACCTTCCTGCCTCTCGAGCAGATCGACGAGATGGATAAGTGGGAGGGCAGCAAGCTCAACGAAGCGAAAGTGATCCTTGCCTACGAGCTCACGAAGACCGTTCACGGCGAGGAAGAGGCCGCAAAGGCACAGTCTGCCGCCAAGAGCCTGTTCACCGCGGGAGGCGACGACGCTCCCGAGGCTCCCATTGCCGCGGATAAGCTTACCGACGGCGCGATCGACATCATTTCCGTCCTTGTGGAGGCGGGACTTGTTCCCACCCGTTCCGAGGGCAGACGTGCCATCGACCAGGGCGGAGTTACCGTTGACGGCGAAAAGATCACCGATATAAAGAAGACCTTTACCGAAGAAGAGCTGAAAAAGGGTCTCCTTGTGAAGCGCGGAAAGAAGAGCTTCAAAAAGGTAATTCTCGCCTGATATCAGTTCATCGTTTCCCGCCCCGTCCGTCTTACCGTCGCGCTGACCTTCAATTCCCAGACGGTGAGACCGGGCATATCCCTTATATACGTTTTATAGAATTCCGGGTCGCTGAGAAGGATCCTTCTGCCGAAACGGCATATATCCGTGCCGTGTTTCAGGAAGACGTCCTCGAGCGCCCGTTTTTCTTTTTCCTCCACGGCGTCGGCAAGCAGCTTTTCCGCTTCCTCCGTTTCCCGCCTGCCCACACCGGAAAATATGCCGGAGCCGTATTCCGTCATGTCGCATACAACGTCGGTCTCGACGGAAAAATAAGCTTTGCCGTCCTTCACGGACGGTTTTATTTTTGTTTTGCTTTTTACGGTATTGAGCGTATACTCTCCGTTTTCTCCGCTCAGCGCGAACGTCATGGCGCCCGTTTCATCGTTCAGCAGAATCAATCCTTCCGTTTCTTGCTCGTCCGCCGTGAGAATGCGTCCGTCTTTGCGGAAAAGAGCCGTCCCTTTTACCGAAACGTCTGTTTTTCCTTCCGTTTCGGAGGGCTGAACGCCGAGCAGCGGGCATATCGCCGTATCCGATCCCGAAAGAAGGCGATCAACGAATTTATACAGCGGTGTCAGAACGTTTCTGCCCTGTGCGTGCCCTTCGGTGAGCAGCCTTTCGATCACGGCGGCATCCGTCGTTCCGTCCGTGATATCCGCGCATACGATCTCTTCGGCTTTTCCTTCCGCTGCCGCGATGAGGATATCGCTGCGCGCCGTATATTCCCGCAGAAAAAAATCAAGGATCTCTTCGAGTTTTTTCTCTGCGGCTTCTTTCCCTAACACGAGGATGCGCGCGTGGGAATATAACGGAATGAGTCCGCCCGCGGAAGCTGCAAGGGCGAACGCCCGGGCGGCGGTGGAAGCTGTAAAATTGTAAATTTTTGTTGTTTCACTGGCGGCAATACCTTCGCCGGAGCCGCCGGCACCCGTGTCGAGCGCCTGAACCGTTACGCGTATATCTCCGTTTTGTACGTCTATCCCGATCGCCTCGATGATCAGACGGTCGCTCAGTTCCGAGGTTTGCACACCAAAACAGGAGGGAAGAAAAACAGCGGCGGCGAGAACGGATATGATTTGCAGAATTCTTTTCATGCTTCCGAATTCCCCCTTGCTTTTGTCCTGTGCTTTTTTATTCTTAAGGTTGTGTAAACGGCGAGCGGAACGACCGCCGTCAGCAGAACGAACAGCAGCTCGTTCATTCCCGAAGCGAGCGTGCCGGACAGCACTCCGACGCTTTTCGAAAGGAGAAAACAGAAGAAAAGGACGACGGCGGCGGAGAAAATATATGTCAAAAATTTGTTCTTTCTGAAAAAAGTCTCATTTACGGTTTTTGAGGCGAGAGCGATATAAAAAGCGTTTCTGAACATGGAGCATAATACCCATAAGCCGGTAAGAAGATCGTCCGCTTTTTCAAAGGGGCCGAACTTTGCAAGCTGTGTGAGCGTGTACAGCTGAAAGGTCTGCCCGTCGCCGTATTTTCCCGTTACGCCCGCGATAAAGCCCAGCACTCCGCTTGCGAAAAGACCGAAAAGGATCAGCCACGGAACGAAGCCTTTTTTTGCTTTGCCGTTCACCTCTGGCAGCAGAAAGAGCAGTGCAGCCGTTTCGGGAGTTCTTGCTGCGGCGGCAAAGCCGTTTTTTATCACCGGACAGATCCCGTCGCCCAAAGGCCGCGTCAGATCGCATACGTCGAAGTCCTTTGCCGTTGCGGCGACGATCGCGGCGACGGAAACGAGCAGTCCCGCTGACAGGATAACGCAGCACCGTCCCACGGTCTGTATCCCTTTTGCACCGATATAAGCACAGAAAAGAAGCAGGATCGCCGTGAACGGCAGGAGCAGCGCGCCGGAAAACATGGCGGTCGTCATAAAAAATTCGAATTTCGCCGTGCTCACACCGGCGTTCCACAGGATAGCGGCCGCGTAAATAACGGCGATCGTTTTGGCAAAAGCGGGAGAAATCTCCCGGGAAAGCGCCGTGATACTTCCGCCGTTTTTCGTGACGGCGAATACCGGCAGCGAGAAAAGCACGGAGAAAATGCAGAACGGGATGAACAGAATAAATCTGTCGCCCGGAGTGAACGAAGCGGAGCGCGGCGCTATAAACGTGAAGAACGCCGTGACGCGGGAAACGGAAAAGATGGTGTAGAGCTGAAAAACGCTTATTTTTCTTCCGTCCGTCATCAGAATTCCAGCTCCTTTATCCCGTTTTTTATTTTACCGAGTTTTTTCCAGCCCGCCCGGAACAGAGCGTCGCTCTGCGCTTTTGACGAAAACGGGGAAAACGGCGCGGAAAACGGAACATCGTAGGGAGCGGACGAGCACAGATCGGCAAGAAGAAGACCGATGCCGGCGAATATCCCGTAGAGCCCCGTCGTGCCGCCGGCGAGAATGAAAAGAAAGCGCATCACGGCCACCGGCTCGTGAAGTCTTGCTACGACCGAAGAGCACACCGTCGTAAGTGCTACGATAATGAGCATGGGCGCGGCGATCAGACCTGCCGTCACCGCCGCGTCGCCGATCACGAGTGCTCCTACGATGCTCACCGCGTGCCCCGTGGCTCTCGGCATCCGCAGCCCCGCTTCACGCACGATCTCGTAGATCAGATGGATCGTGATCGCTTCCGTCATGATCGGAAACGGCGTCTGCGCTTCCTCTGCGGCGATATCGTACATGACCGCCCCCGGAAGTATTTCGGGATGGAACAGACATATCGCCACGAAGAGTCCCGGAAGCGTGACGGCGACCGCAAAGCAGACGAAGCGGATCACACGGATAAAAAAAGCGTAGTAAGGACTGGAAAGATAATCGTCGAGCGAATGAAAATAATCCGCAAGCAGATACGGCACGATGATCGCGAACGGAGTGCCGTCCACAATGATCCCGATGCGGCCCTCGGCAAGTTTCGCCGCCAGCATGTCGGGGCGTTCCGTTATCCCGCTGTCGGAAAAGAACGACGGGGAAGTGCCGTCGAGAAACGGCCGGATATAGCCGGAGCCGAATACGGTATCGAGTCCGGCCGTGTTGATCCGGTCTTTTATTTTCGTCATCATTTTGTCGTCGGCGCGTCCTTTCATGCTGCATACGAGCACGGGCGTATTGCTCGTTTTTCCCGCCGTGAGCCGTTCTATGATGAGCTCCGGCGTTCGGAGTCTTCTTCGCAGCAGTGAGGCGTTGTCTTTAAAATTGTCCGTAAAGCCCTCTTGACTGCCTTTTTCATTCTGTTCGGTCTGCGGTTCCTCGATCCCTTTCTTTGCAAAGCCCTGGGCGCCGAAGGAGAAGGCGGTGAGTTCGCCGTCGCACAGAAGCACGATATTTCCCGCGATCACCTCGGTGCAGACTTCCTCAACGCCGATCACTTCTTTTACGTCCGTTCCCTTGTAGGCGCTGAGACGGATCGTTTCCGTCAGCGGCGCATCTCCGTCTTTTGCTTCCGTCAGCGGTTTTATCACGGCGGCGGAAATACGCAGTTCGTCGCACATCCCGTCCAGCAATATAAAAGCGGAGGGGGTATCTTTTATCATCGCATTTCGGATGAGAAGGTCGAAGCTTCCGCCGAAGGCTTCTTTTATTTTTTCGACGTTCGCTTCGAGCGAATGTGAAAGCGGCGTTTTTTGTGTCTGCATGGTATTCATTCCTTTCGTTTCTGGTATTTCCCGATCCGTTCCGGTTATACTACCGCATGGAAGAAACGTCGGAAAGGAAGATAAAAATGCTTATTTCATTCGTAAGAACGTTCATTTTGCTGCTGTGTGTGATCGCGGCGGTGCGTCTCATGGGCAAACGTCAGATCGGTCAGCTCCAACCGAGCGAGCTCGTTATCACCATCCTGCTTTCGCAGATCGCCGCCACGCCGATGCAGGATAACGATCTTCCCCTGCTCAATACGGTGGTCGCGATCCTCGTGCTCACGGGCGTGGAGATCGTATTGTCGGTGATCGGTATGAAATCTCCGAAAGCAAGAGCGTTTTTAGAGGGAAATCCCGTGATCATCGTCAACGACGGAAAACTGGACGTGAAACAGCTGCAACGCCTCCGATATACGATGGACGACGTGGCGGAAGCGCTGCGGCAGAAGGATATATTCGATATTTCGCAGGTGCAGTATGCCGTTGCGGAAACGAACGGCGCTCTCAGCGTCATGCTCAAGCCGGAATATTGTCCGCTCACGGCGGAGGACGCGGGAAAAACGCCGGAGGATAAAGGGATGCCCGTGCCCGTCGTCTGTGACGGAAAGATCCTCGATGCCGGGCTTCGTCTGCTCGGACTGAAAGAAAAAGCGATCCGTGAGAAAGCGGAAGAAAACAAGCTCCGCGTGGAGGATATTTTTTATATGACGATCGACAAAACGGGATGTGAAAACGTGGTAAAAAAGGAGGATGAAGGATGAAACGGATCGTGCCCGCGCTCATGTGCATCTTTTTTGCGCTTTGGCTGTCGTTCGGATCTTATTCCTACGTCGGCAAAGAGACCGGGCGTCTTTGCTCGGCGGCCGAGACCGTGCTCAAAGAGGGGGAAGACGTATTCGGCGACGCGAAAAGACTCTGTGCGGAATGGGAAAAAGTCAGGATGTCCTTCGGTGCCTTTCTGAAACACAGCGACGTTGACGAGCTCGGCAAGTATTTTATCCTGATCGAAAGATACGCCGATTCTGAACAGAGAGAAGCTCTTCTCGACGCCGTCGGAAACTGCCGCGCGGCGCTGCTTACCGTGCTGGAGGGCGAAAAACCGGATATTGCGAATATTTTGTGAAAAAAGACTTTACTTTATGCTATTTATTATATATAATAAAGAAACTATGGTGCGAAAGAATCTTCACAAAACCCTTTTCGCCCGCGGAGGCATATTTTGGCAGAACCGATCAGAAAATCGAACTTCGTTTCACCGGAGGAATTGCGCCGGCAGAATGAATATATGCAGCTCGTCCGAACGATATTGGCGGCAAAGTATCCCGACGGTGCTCCGAAAGCGTTCGTCCATACTTACGGCTGTCAGGGGAACGTGTCGGATTCCGAGCGGATCAAGGGTCAGCTCCGCGCCATGGGCTACGAGTTCACGGATATAAAAGAGGAAGCCGATTTCGTTCTGTTCAATACCTGTGCCGTCCGCGAACATGCGGAGGACAGGGTCTTCGGCAACGTCGGTGCTCTCAAACCGATCAAAACGGAGCGTAAGGGCATGATCATCGCGCTGTGCGGCTGCATGATGCAGCAGGAGCACGTTGCGGAGCGTATCCGCCGCAGTTATTCGTTCGTCAACCTCGTGTTCGGCACGTTTGCCGTTTACCGTCTCCCGGAACTGCTTTATAAAGTGCTTTCGACCGGTAAAAGAGTTTTTGAAATAAGCGAAAATCCCGCCGATCTTGCGGAAGGACTTCCGGTCTATCGCGATCATTCGTTCAAGACGTGGCTGCCCATCATGTACGGATGCAATAATTTCTGCTCCTACTGCATAGTGCCTTACGTAAGAGGGCGCGAGCGCAGCCGTTCCGCGGACGCGGTCATCGCCGAGGCGAAGGAGCTCATCGCCATGGGGGCGAAAGAGATCACCCTGCTCGGACAGAACGTGAATTCCTACGGAAAAACGAACGACGACGGTATTCGTTTCCCACAGCTCTTGCGCATGATAAACGCGCTTGAGGGGGATTTCAAGATCCGTTTCATGACCTCGCATCCGAAGGATTGCACGCCCGAGCTGCTCGACGCGATGGCGGAGTGTGAAAAATGCGCGCGTCATCTGCATCTTCCGTTCCAGTCCGGCAACGACAGAGTGCTGAGGGAAATGAACAGGGGATATACGCGGGAGCAGTATTCAGAGCTTATCCGCTATGCCCGTAAGGTCATGCCCGATATCTCGATCACGAGCGATATCATCGTCGGTTTCCCCGGTGAAACGTACGAGGAATTCAAAGATACGCTTTCCCTCATCGAGGAGGTCCGTTTCACTTCTTTGTTCACCTTCATCTTTTCGCTGCGCAAAGGTACGAGAGCGGAAAAAATGGACGATCCCGTCCCGGCGGAAGAAAAATCCAAATGGTTTGCCGAGCTGCTCAGAACGCAGGAGAAGATCGCCTGCGAGCGCAGCGCTTCCATGATCGGCAAGACTTACGAGGTGCTCGTGGAGAACGAAACGAAGGAAGGAAACGGCATGCTCACCGGCAGAACGGCCGGAAACATCAACATAGATTTTCCCGGAGCACCGGAGCTGATCGGCACGTACGCGAAGGTAAAGGTCACGCACGCCATGAACTGGCTGCTCACCGGCGAACTCACACAATGATATAAAAAATTCCAAAAGGAGAAAAATACAATGGACGTAATCACAAAAGTAAGAGAATTGGGAGCTGCCATTCAGCAGGATGAAAGATATCTCGCTTTCGCCGAGGCCAAGAAAGCCAACGACGAGGACGCGGCTCTGAACGAGCTGATCGGAAAACTCAATCTGATCCAGATGTCCTATCAGAACGAGAGCGAAAAAGAGACCGTCGACGAAAAGAAGCTCGAACAGCTCGACGCCGATTTCAGAAACGTTTACGGCGAGATCATGCTCAATGAAAGCATGAAGAACTTCGAAGAAAAGAAGCAGGCGGTCGATGATATGATGAACTACGTTATCAATATCCTTACGCTCTGCGTGAACGGCGAGGATCCCGCCACCTGTGAGCCCGCTCCCGAGGGCGGCGACTGCACGGGCAACTGCGCTTCCTGCGGAGGCTGCGGCTGATCCCCGGTTTTTTGAACCAGTTTATTATTCGGAAGGACGTTAAAACATGGCAGAGTATACGCCGATGATGCAGCAATATTTCAAAATAAAGGATCAGCACAAGGACGCTATCCTTTTTTACCGTCTCGGCGACTTTTACGAGATGTTTTTCGACGACGCCAAAACGGCTTCGCGCGAGCTTGAGCTCGTGCTTACCGGAAGAGACTGCGGTATGGAGGAGCGCGCGCCCATGTGCGGCGTACCGTTCCACGCCGCGGAGGGCTATATCGCTCGTCTCGTTGCCAAGGGCTACAAGGTCGCCATCTGCGAGCAGATGGAGGATCCCGCTCTCGCCAAGGGCATCGTTACCCGCGATATCATCCGCATCGTCACGCCCGGCACCGTCACCGAAAGCGTTATGCTCGACGAGACGAAAAACAATTATCTCGCCTGCATATGTCTGAACGGCATCACAGCGGGGCTCAGCTTCTGCGATATATCCACGGGCGAGACCTGCGTCAGCCTTGTGGAGGGAGAGCAGTTCGGCGACAGGATCGTCAACGAGCTTGCACGTTTCATGCCTTCCGAGATCATCACAAACGCCGAGGCGGCCGAAAACCGCGAGGTGAAGAATTTCATCACCCGCCGGCAGACCGTCGTCGCGTCCGTCGTTGCGGACGAGCGTTTCGATACAGAGGTGTGCACCGCCACCGTCGAAAAGCATTTTGCGAGACCGCTCGGTGAGCTCGGACTTGCCTCCATGGAAAATTCCGTGCGCGCGCTCGGCTGTATGCTCGTTTATCTTTATGATACACAAAAGAATTCTTTAGATAATATCACCGACGTGTCGGTGTACAGCGAGGAAAAATATCTTGCTCTCAACGCCACCGCCCGCCGCAATCTCGAACTGACCGAGACGGAGCGCCGCCGTGAAAAAAGAGGCTCCCTTTTATGGGTGCTCGATAAGACGAAAACGGCAATGGGAAAGCGTAAGTTAAGGGCGTGGATCGAACAGCCGCTCGTGAACGTTTCCGCCATAACGTACCGTCAGAACGCGGTGGAAGAGCTTTACGCGATGAACGAGCTGAGAAGCGAGCAGGTTTCGCGTCTTGCGGATATCAACGATATGGAGCGTATCGCCACGCGCGTCGTTTACGGTACCGCCAATGCCAAGGTTCTCAAGGCTCTGTCGCAGACCATGAGCATCCTGCCTGATCTCAAAGCGGCGCTGAAGGACTGCCGTTCCAATATGCTGAAGGATATCTGCAGCGGCATCGACACGCTCGAAGACGTTCGCGAGATGATCGACCTTGCGATCGTGGACGAGCCTCCGTTTTCCGTCCGTGAGGGCGGAATGATCCGCAGCGGCTACAACGAGGAGCTGGACGAATTACGGACGATCGTGAACGGCGGCAAGGATTTCCTTGCGAAGATCGAGCAGGAGGAGCAGGAAAAGACCGGCATCAAAAAGCTCCGCATCGGCTATAACCGCGTGTTCGGTTATTATATAGAAGTTCTCAACACGTTCCGGGATCTCGTTCCCGAACATTACATAAGAAAGCAGACGCTTTCCAACTGCGAAAGA
>JAZLHN010000005.1:0-13630 GCA_045616815.1 Acutalibacteraceae bacterium | reverse complement strand
GATCATGCGCTGAACCGGCGCCTCCGTCTTACACTTCTCCATGCAGTTCGCGCAGCGGGTATGGAACTTGCAGCCCTTGGGCGGATTCGCCGGAGACGGGATGCTGCCCTCGAGCACGATGCGGTTCATCTTGGCGTTCGGGTCCGGGATCGGGATCGCGGAGAAGAGCGCCTTCGTGTAGGGATGCAGGGGATTTTTGAAGATATCCTTCGTGGTGCCGTATTCGACGAGATTGCCGAGATACATGACGCCGATGGAATCGGAGATATGCTCAACGACGGATAAATCGTGGGAAATGAACAGATAGGTGAGCTTGTATTTTTCCTGTAAGTCCTGCAAGAGGTTGATGATCTGCGCCTGGATGGAAACGTCGAGAGCGGATACGGGCTCGTCGCAGACGACGAATTCGGGATTGAGCGCGAGCGCTCTCGCGATGCAGATACGCTGTCTCTGTCCGCCGGAGAATTCGTGCGGATAGCGGTCTTTATGATAAGGCATCAGACCGCAGTTTACCATGATCTGCTCAATGTAATCGTCGAATTCCTCTTTCGGTACGAGGCCGTGTTCTCTTACCGCCTCGCCGATGATCTCGGAAACGGGCATACGGGGAGATAAGCTCGAATACGGATCCTGGAAAATGATCTGCATTTTGGTGCGGTATTCGCGCAGGGTCTTTTTATCGAGCTCGTGTACCTCTTCGCCGTTGAAGAGCACCTGTCCGGAGGTCTTGTCGTTCAGACGGAGGATCGTTCTGCCCGTGGTGGTCTTGCCGCAGCCGGATTCGCCCACGAGGCCCATCGTGGTGCCGCGCTTGATGTTGAACGTAACGCCGTCCACGGCCTTTACGTAGCCCACCGTTCTTTTCAGCAGACCGTCTTTGATCGGGAAATATTTTTTCAGCGCGTTGACCTCGAGAATGTTTTCGGGATCGTGCGTAATGGGAGTAAACGAAGTGTCGATCGTTTCAAGTGCCATTATTCGTTTCCTCCTTCTTTTTCTTCATAGCGGTAGCAGGATACGTAGTGCGTATCGCTGATCTTATGGAGCTTCGGATATTCGCCGGAGCATTTTTCCACGCACATCTCGCAGCGATCCTTGAAATAGCAGTAGTCCGGCATGTTGATGGGATTCGGCACCTTGCCGGGAATGCTGTAAAGCCGGTCCACCTCTTTGTTGATGGAGGGCTTGGAGTTCATGAGACCGATGGTGTAGGGGTGCGAGGGATGCAGGAAGATATCTTCGAGCGTGCCTTTTTCCACGATACGTCCCGCGTACATGACCACAACGTAGTCCGCCATTTCGGCGATCACGCCGAGGTCGTGGGTGATGAGCATGATGCTCGAATTGATCCTGTCCTTGAGCTGACGGAACAGATCGAGGATCTGCGCTTGGATGGTAACGTCGAGAGCGGTGGTGGGCTCGTCGGCGATGATCATTTTGGGCTCGCAGGCAAGCGCCATGGAGATGACGACTCTCTGCCGCATACCGCCGGAGAGCTCGTGGGGATACATTTTATATACGCCCTCGCTGTTGGCGATGCCGACCGTTTCGAGCATTTCGATGGAGCGCTTCTTTATATCCTCCTTGCTCATTTCGGAGTGGTGCAGTTCCAGCACCTCGTTGAGCTGGTCGCCTATACGGAATACGGGGTTGAGTGTGGTCATCGGCTCCTGGAAGATCATGGAGATATCCTTGCCGCGGATGGTCTGCATCACGTTCATCGGCGTTTTGGCGATGTCGATCGCCTTGTCGCCGAGGTTGAGACGGATAGAGCCGTCCACGATCTGACCGATCGGGCGCTGTAAAAGGCGCATCAGGGAAAGGCTGGTCACGGATTTACCGCAGCCGGATTCTCCCACGACGCCCACGGTCTTGCCGCGGGGCACTTCGAACGAAACGCCGTCCACAGCCTTTACCGTACCCGCGTCGGTGAAGAAATAGGTGTGAAGGTCGTCGAATTCAACGATGTTGTCCGGATCCTTCATCTGCGTGAGGTATTCTTCCTCGGGTACGTTTTTGCGGTTGAGCTGCTTTTCGTATACGGCCGTTATTTTACGGTTTTCTTTGGTGATCCTTCTGGATTCTTTCGCGGAGAGGTAGCTGCCGCCGGTTTTCTTTTCTTTGCTCATGATGTCAGCTCCTCCCTTATCTCTTCATTTTCGGGTCAAAGGCATCGCGTAAGCCGTCGCCGACGAAGTTGAAGCCCAAAACCGTTATCAGTATGCAGAAGCCCGCGGGGATCCAAACGAACCAGTAGTTCGTCATAACGTAAACGTTGGATACCGCGTTGATGATGTTGCCCCACGAGGCAAACGGGAATTTTACGCCGAGACCGAGGAACGAGAGCGTGGACTCGGTAAGGATAACGCCGCCGAGTCCCATCGTGCAGATAACGATGAGCTGCGGGATGACGTTGGGAACGAGGTGCTTGAAGATCCTTCTGGAAACCGAAAGACCGGTGGCCTCGGTCGCCGTCATGAATTCCTGCTCACGGAGCGAGAGGATCTGACCTCTGACGAGTCTCGCGACGCCCGGCCAGCCTAAGAAGCCGAGAATGAGCATGAGATAAAGCATTCGCATTTTCGGATCGACCTGCATGGCGTCCATCATCGCGCCTAAGATGATGATAAGGGGCGTGGAGGGGATGCAGTTGAAGATATCAACGATACGCATGACGAGGTTATCCACCCAGCCGCCGAAATAGCCGGATACGCCGCCTAAGATGACGCCGAGGAAGGTCTCTATGAATACGACGATGAAGCCGATGATCAGGGAAACGCGTCCGCCGTACATCAGACGGGTGAAGATGTCCATGCCGTTGCCGTCGGTGCCGAGCCAGTGCTCCTTGGAGGGAGACTGATAGGTGAGGATGAGCTGCGTGGAGGTAAGGGTCTTTATGTTCCACTGCAGATTCTGACGGGTCACGGTATATTCCTTGCCGTCGTATTCATAGGTCGCCGCGTCGGAGAATACCGCGTCCTTAATCGCGGCTTTTTCCTCGATGGTGAGGAAGGTGCCCGCCGTGACGGGATTTACGATGTAGCTTGAAACGTAGGCGAATTCTTTGCCGTCGGCGTCGTAAATGATGCATTCGTCGTCACCGGATCCCTTTACCGTGTAAACGGCGCCGTCCGCGGTAAATTCTTTTTCGTCCGCGCCGATGGCCTTATCCGCGGCATAGCGGAAAGCGGCGTTTATATCGCTGTCGTTCGATACGGCGTCGAAAATCGCTTTGGAAGCGACGGAAATAAGCTCTCCGCCGTCGTTGAAGATCGCGTAGGCGTCGTCGCCGAGTTTTTCGAGCGTGTAGAATACGCCCTTCTGTCCCTCGAACTTCTCATTGCCCTGCTGGGTGGCAAGGAAGAATTTCGCTTTCGCGATGGAGGGGAAGTCCATGCCGGGCACGTCGGTGTAGCGGAACTCGGTATTTTCGGTCACGCTCGCGTAGTCCTTGGAGATCTCCTCGTAGCCGCGGAAGACCTCGCTCTCGCCGTAGGGAGAGAGGATACCGCCGATGAACGCGAAGGCGAACATGCCGAGAATGAAGATCGTGCCCACGATGGCGAGACGGTTGCGGATGAAGCGCTTGAAAACGAGCATGGAGGGGGAGAGGACCTTGATCCGTCTTTCGTCGTCGAGCGCTAAATTTTCTGCTTTGTTTTCTTCGTTTACGGAAGCGTTTTTGTTTTCGTCTTTATTCATTTTCTCTGCGCCTCCTTCTTACGATACTCTGACTCTCGGGTCTACCACAGCGTACAGCAGGTCCGCTATGAGCGTGCCGAGCAGAGTGAGCACTGCCATGAATACCATGTAGAACATGGAAAACGGGATATCGCCGCCTACCATCGCCTGATAGGATACCCAGCCGATGCCGGGGATCTGATAGAGCGTTTCGGTGATGAGCGCGCCCGAGAAAAGGCCGGGAAGCGAGCCGCCGATGATGGTGACGAGCGGGATGAGGGTATTTCTGAAAGCGTGATGGCTGATGACCTTACCCTCCGGTACGCCCTTGGCGCGCGCCGTGCGGATATAGTCGGAGTTGAGCACTTCCAGCATATTCGTTCTCGTGTAGCGCATGGTCGAGCCGATGCTGACGATAACGAGCGTAGCGGTGGGCAGAACGAGATGCTTCGCCATATCCGCTAATTTTCCGCTCCACGAGAGCTGCTCGTAGAATCTGCCGACAATGCCGTAGAGGTCGAACCAGCCGAGCTTGATGCTGAATACGAGCTTTAAGAGCGTGGCGAAGAAGAAGGTCGGGAGCGATATGCCGATCAGCGCGATGACCGTGACCGCGTAGTCGATCTTGCTGTACTGCTTGACCGCCGAAACGACGCCCAAAGGGATGGCGATGATCATCTCGAAGAAGAACGAAATAAGACCCAGTACGAACGAGTACCAGATGACGTTTTTGAATTTTTCCATCACGGGAATGTTGAAATACCACGAATCGCCGAAATCAAGACGGATCGCCGAGGAGAGCCATTTGAGGAAGCCTCTGAAAATACCCACGTCGAGACCGTAAAGAGCGTTCAGCTGCGCGAGCCACTCGGTATACGACTTCGATCCGGGCAGAGAAGCTCTCTGCCGTGCGATGGATTCCACGTATGAGGTCGGGATGCAGCGCATGATCGCGTAGATGATCAGCGCCACGAAAAAGAGTATGAATACACATTGAATGAGTCTTTTCGCTATATATTTGCCCATGTCCACCTATCCTTTATGTCCTTGTTTTTGCCGTTTGACAGACATTCATAAACACTAAAAACACCTGTCAAACGGCAAAACCGGCAGACCGCGGGTTTGGGACCGCGGGCGCCGTAAATGCCCGGAAAAACGGGAGGAATAACCTTTAAGGATTATTTCATTTCGAGATTCTGGATCTCGCTCATCCAGCCGTAGAAGGTGGTGATATCCTTGGTAACGGTATCAATGTTTACACGCCCAGCGGAGAAGATGATGCAGTTCTGACGCTGATATACGGGGATCTCAACAGCCCAGTCGATGATGGTATCAAGGCAAGCCTTGTATACGGTCTTTCTGTAAGCCTGATCCGCGCTCGTACGGGCGTCCATGATGTACTGGTCGAGTTCGGCATCCTGGATGTGATAGTGGTTGGACTCGGAGGAGCCTTCAAGACCTACGATGTTGGAGGAATGATATACCTGATACATATCGGGATCTATCGTTGCGCCCCATGCCGCGCACCAGAGCTCGCTGGTATTAGCGTCAAGCGCGTCCCAGAGAACGTTGGAGTCCGCGGGGTCGTTGATGATGAGGTCGAAGCCGATGGAAGCGAAAGCTTCTTTCGCGGCGGTAAGGATGGAGAATGCGGGATGGTCGCCGTTGCCGTCGCCGGGAATGATCGCTTCATAAGCGAGCTTCGCGCCTTCGGGAGCAGCGGTGAGCTTGCCGTCTTCTACGGTATAGCCGGCAGCCTCAAAATACTTGAGAGCAGCTTCGAGCGCCGCGGCGTACTTTGCGTCGGCATCCATGTCGGCCGTGTAGAGATCAGCGCCGTCGATGCCGGTGGAGAACGCTACCTTGTAGTCAACGTCGGATTTCTGGGGAGCAGCCCAGGAGGTGGAGGAGATGGGATAGTTGATAACTTCGGCAGCTTCGCCGTAGTAGCTGTCAACTGCCATATCACGGTATACGGCAAGAACGGTGGCAATAGCCTTTCTGAGGTTCTTGGAAGCGTCGGAATCGGATACGCCGCCTACGTTTACGTTGGAAGCGTTGATGCCGATGTAGCCGTAGCCGAGGTTGGCAACGAGGTTGGTGTCGATCTTGTCACCGTTGATGGTGCCGTTGGAGTTGTAGGTGGCGATCTCAGCGGCAGCGTCCTTGGAGAAGGAGGGATCGGTGATGTCGATGGTGCCGGTACCAACGCCGGAAACCTTATCGGCGTCCGCGGATTCCTTGAACTGAACGTTCTTGGTCTTGGGAGCGCCGAGGAAGTAGTTGTCGTTCGCCTCGAAGTAAACGACCTTGTTGTCGTACTTCACGAACTTGTAGGGGCCTGCGCCCATGGGAACGGTGGACACGGACTTAACGTGAGAGAGGTCGCCCTTGTCGAAGCCGAACTTGTTGTTTTCATAGTCGTACTTCTCGGTCTCGCCGTAGTAGTGGAGAGGAGCGATCTGAACGCCGAGCTGATAGATCGCGGTAGCGTCGAAGGAGTCGGTGGTGATCTTGATGGTGGTGTCGTCAACCTTTACGATACCTTCTACGTTAGCGGCGGATTCGCCGGTCTTAACGCCTACGCCGGAGTAGTTGTAAACGTCCTCGGGAATAAGGTCGGAAAGAGCGGAGTTGGCGGTTTCAGCTTCCATAGCGGAGAAGTTCCAGCCGTAAGCGTCGCCGATGGCAAGCGCGAACGCCTTCACGTCGGCGCCCTCTTCGAGAGCGAAGCCCCAGTTCTTGGCAGCGCCGACAACGTCGCCCGCCTCGTTGTAGCCGTTGTCTACGCAGTAGTCAACGATCTCCTGCGCGAACTTGACAAGACCGTCGTTTACAGCGCCCCAGAAAGCGGTCTGCTGTTCCTCGGTAACGAGGGTGAAATCGGTGTTGTCTTCGCCGAGCTCGGCAAGAAGAGAGGAGAGGGTGGTGATACCGGTTCTGTATGCCTCAAGACCCTTGATGGGAGCGGCATAGAGGGTGGAGGAACCCGAATAGGTGGGGTCGAGAAGAACGTACATCGTGAAGATGATGTCGTCAACGGTGAGAGCTTCGCCGTCGCTGAACTTAACGTCGTCTCTGATCTTGAAGGTGTAGTCAACGGTGCGGTCATCGTTCTGAACTACCTCAAGGTCGGAAAGACCCTTGTAGGTATAGTCGGTGCCGTTGTACGCCTTGGTTTCGCCTTCGATGCCCTTGTAGATGACTTCACCTACACGGTCGGTAAGAAGAAGGCTTGCCTGGGTCATGGATACTACGTCCTGGTCGTAAGCGGTGTCAGCATAGAAGGGGCTGAACTTCTCCGAGAAGGGAGAATAACCGACTACGAGAGGAGTGCCTTCGGCAGCGTCATTGCCGCCGTTGTCGGGGTTGTTCGGGGTCTTGCCGCAGGCTGCGAATACGCTTATGCACATTACGAGCGCGATGGCAAGAGCGACGAACTTTCTAATGTTTCTCATTAGAATCGTCTCCTTTACAAAAAGATTTTTTATAAACACGGACTTTTCGTCCGGATTTACCGATTTGCGTCTCCGGTATAGCGGAGACATAAAAGGCTATAGCCTTTTATGATGAGTTTTTATCTTGTTTTATTCTTCCGTCCAGACGGCGGTTTTTACCGTGCGGAACAGAAAAAACTCACACGCGGAGGAAAAAAGAAGCAAAACGATATATAAAGCGGGGTAAAGAACGCCCTCTTCGACGTTGCCGGTGATGCGGAAGACTGCGCAGCCCGCCGCGCCGATCAGGAGAAATACCGCCGCCGCGATGCACCTCGGAGCGACGCGCCCGAATGAAACGGAGTGATCGCGGAGCTTGAGCTTATCGCCGAGACTGCCGGAAATTTTCTGACCGAACAGGCTGAATACCGTCCATGCCGCGCATACCACGCCCAAAGCGTGGGGCAGAATGATATACGGACAGTTCTTTAAGCCCTCGATCGGCAGTATGCCGCCGACCGCCGCCGCCGTAAGCGCTGCCGCGCCCAGAAGAAAAACGCGGGTCTCCCATTTCTTGTAGGGAAGCGGATTCGCGCGAGAATATACCATGTATTTGCCTGTATAAACGTAGGTGCCGTTCGCCGCCTTGTGATAATCGTTGAGATACGACCGGTCGCGCCCCATCATGCGATGCCTCCGAGGTCGTATGCCGCCAGCCACGCGTTGGCCTTTTCGCAAACGGTCTTTAAGCAGCTTTCGTCAAACGGGGTGTCGAGCCCGGCGTTTTTGAGAAGCTCGGTGAATACGCGGCTGCCGCCCTGCTTCGTGTAGGCCATATAGTGCTTCCACGCGTTTTGGAGGTCGTCCTGTATGAGCGCCCAGAATTCGAGCGAAACGGTCTGCGCGAGGCAATAATCTATATAATAAAACGGATTGGAATAGATGTGGGACTGCCGCTGCCAGCATTCGCCGTCGGCATAGAACGGGATATCGCCGTCGAGCTTCATCCACGGCATATAGATGCCGGTGAGGCGCTTCCATTCGGCGTGGCGTTCGGCGGGAGTCAGCTCCGGTCTTTCATAAACGATGTGCTGGAAATGATCCACCATCGTGCCGTAGGGGATAAAGGTGAGCGCGTCGGCAAGGTGAGCGTAGCGGAATTTGCGGGCGTCCTCTCCGAAGAAGCCGTCCGACCAGCCCCAGGAGAAGAATTCCATCGACATGGAGTGCACTTCGCAGCTTTCGAGCGAGGGCCATACCGTGCCGAGCGGCACTCTTTTGCGGTTCATCCACGCGGCGAAGGCGTGTCCGGCTTCGTGCGTCACGACCTCCACGTCGCCCTGCGTTCCGTTGAAGTTGGCGAAAATGAACGGTACTTCGTAATCGTCGAGCGAGGTGCAGTAGCCGCCGCCCTCCTTGCCCTCGACGGAGAGAAGATCCATCAGCTCGTTGTCGAGCATGGTGCGGAAAAATTCGCTCGTTTCCGGGGATAATTCATCGTAGAATTTTTTCGCGTTGGCTACGATATCGTCCGCCGTGCCGCAGGGCTTCGGATTGCCGGAGCGGAACGTGAGCGCGTTGTCGGCGAAGCTCATGGGATAAGCTTTGTCGAGCCGTTTCGCCTGCTCGCGGTAAATGCCGTCGGCGACCGGAACGAGATATTTCACCACCGCGGCGCGGAATTTTTCCACGTCCTCTTTGGTGTAGCAGTTCCTCTGCATACGGTCGTAGCCGAGAGGCGTATAATCCGCGTGCCCGAGTTTTTTGCCCATCGTATCGCGCAGATGAACGAGTTTATCGTAGATCTCGTCGAACTCGGACTGATTGTCTTTATACCATTGCCCTTCGGCTTTCCACGCGGCGAGACGTTTTGCGTCGTCGGCGCATTTCTTGAAGGGTGTGAGCTGTGAGAGCGTATAGGTGCCGCCGTCGAACGGGATCTGCGCCGAGGCGAGCAGCTTTTCGTATTCCTGCACCAGATCGTTTTCTTCCTGCATTTCGGGGATGATCGCGGGAGAGAAGCTCTTTACCTCGAGCTCGGCGTTCACGAACATGATATCGCCGTACTCTTTTTCAAAGTCCGCACGGAACTCCGATGCGAGCATCGCGGCGTTCCAGAGCTGCAGGTATTCCGAAAGCTCGGGCAGCGTTTTATTCCAGAACTGCATTTCCTCGTCGTAATACGTATCGCGGGTGTCGATCGAATGACGGATGGATACGAGGTTGACGAACGTTTCGACGTGCTTTTCCAAAGCGTCCTTTTTCAGAAAGATCTCTTTCGCCTCGGCATAGCTTCCGGCGGCTTTCAGCGCGTCGGTAAGTGCGGCGAGCTCTTTTTTTATCTCTTCCGTGTCGGGACGGGAATAAGGCATTTCGGAAAACTTCATAGCGCTGCTTCCTTTATATAAAATAAAAATAATTATATACAAAATTATCTTATCAAATCTTAACATCTTTTTCAATCTTTTTTTAAATTACTACAAAATTGAAACTTTTTATGCCTTTTCGGAAACAATTATTTTCGATGAAAACGGAACGATAAATTTTTGTTTGAAGCACCAGCCAAACGCGGCACAAACTAACGCAACGCCTCCCCTTTTAGGAGATTCCCCTGTTAGGGGAAATGTCTGCGAAGCAGACAAAAGGGTCTGCCGTTTCTGCCAAGAAAAGGAGGGCCGCGCGTGAGCGTGGCGGTGAGGTTCCGTAATCGCCGCCGTGACAACGATTTTTCGGCAAACGCGCAATGAACCTCTCCACCAACCTGTCGGTTGGTCCCCCTCCCCTAAAAGGGGAGGCGTTATGATTGATATGCTTCGTTTTGTTCGCTAACCTGCAATTTCCCGGCTTGCCGCAAAAAAAGACGAGAGCATCCGTCTCCCGTCTCTGATGAAAATGTGAAATTTTATATTTTGGTTTCCTTGGTCAGCTTCGTGAACGAGCTGATATATACCTTGCCGTCCTTCCGCAGATAGCTGCCGCAGATCATGAGCACCTTTTCGGTGCCGCGGCGGGTATCTCTCGTTACGACGAGCATATAAGCGTCGGTATCGTAACCGCCGATGACATTATTGGAATTATCGTGCATGATGTGCCCGTCCGCCATGAGATTGAACCAGATGTCGCGTTCGACGCCGTTTTCCGCCATGCGGATGCCGACGGCGTTTTTGCCTTCAAGGCGGGTATATGAAACGTTGTGTTCGTCGAAGTCCAATTCAAGCGTGTGTATCAGCACGTGGGCGCGCTTTTTCTCCGCGGTCGAAAGCTCGATGTAAGGAGCGTTTTCCGTTTCCATGTGGTCGAAATGCCCCTGTTTTTCCGTGAGGATCATGTTTTTCGGCTCGTGGGAGATAAGCCTTGCGCGGCAATCTTCATAGCGGAAATCGACCGTATTCCCGTTTTGCGCATAGGTGCCGTTGAAATGCAGGGTAAAGTCGACGGTATCCTCCTCATGGCAGTAAACGTCGTCAAAAATCACGAGCGTGCGGTCGTCGAACCACAGGAAATTGCGGTACATCCTCGAGCACAGATGCGCCATGGGGCCGGTGGAATCCGCCTGCGCGTAGAAAAGCCCGTCCGTTTCATAGCTGTCGGTGATTGCGCCGGGAAAGCGCGTGCCCCGGTAGAGCTCTTCGTCCCGCCGTCCCTTGCCGCCGATCTTCAATACGCTGTGCGCGTGATCCTGGCAGTAATAGTCGTGATAGAGCGGGGAGTCGTAGCCGCAGGTGCCGCAGTCGATGAAAAAGGGCTTGCCCTTGTGATAAAGGAGGAAGGAGCCGGAGTCGTTGTGCGAATGATTCCAGCAGTAGCCGCTCTTGATCGCAAGAAGGGTGGCGTCTGTTTGCCATGAGGAGCGCTTCACCGAGTAGCCGGAGGAATAGATTTTTGCCTGCGGCAGATAAGAAACGCCGCCTTTTAAGGCTTCCGGATGGTAATCGCCGCGAATTTCGTCCCATATATCATTGCTTCCGGTGGAGGCGTAGGCTTTCACGGCGTCGGAAGCGATACCGGTGAGCACGGCGTATTTCGTGATAAGGTCGACGCGGCCGTCGGGGGAGTGATCGCCGAAGGGCGGGAACTCGAAAAACAGTTTACCGTCCCGGGTGCACGGGTAGGCAAGATTCATCAGACCGTCGCAGAGCCCGGCGGGCAGCGCGTTTCTTATCATGTCGTTCCTGCCGGAATAGCGCTCGCTGCACCACAGATATTGCAGCAGCATACCGGTGCCGAAATTGTCGTAGTTGACGCTTTCGTAGAAAAAGCCCTGATCGTCGAAGTTGCGGAGCTTATTGAAAAGACGGTTGCCGGGGTAGGTGAGATAACCCGCGAGCGCGCCGTTCACGCAGTCGATAACGGACTTCTTTTGCGCCTCGTCCACGGAGTCCGAAAGGGCGAGGAAAGCGCACGCCGCTTCGGAAATGCACACCGCCCACCAGTTGTGTCCCATGGAGTCGATGGCGTGGATGCGGTTTTCGGGCAGACACCAGTCGCCGAGCGCCGCTAAAACGCCCTTTTGCAGGATGCCGTCGGAAATTTCTCTCCGTTCGTCTTCGGTGAGAGAATCGAAAATAATGTCGTAGATGTTGGCGAGCGCGAGCGTGGTCGCCGTGGAACAGAGGTCGGAATGCCACGGCACGGGCGTACGCACCGTATAGCTCACGCCGTACCAGCGCTCGAATTTTATTAAATGCAAAAGAAGTTCTTTCAGCCGCCGGGCGCAGCGTTCGTCGCCCTCGATCGCGTATTTCAGACCGAGCACGGAGCAGAGGCGGTTCGCCTGCCCGTTGAGCGAGCCGAAATCGGCGTGCTGCGACTGCGTGTTTCTGCCGTTCGCCTGCTCCTCGGTGATGAATTCCTCGGTCAAATATTCCTCCGCTTTGGCAACGGCAGCTTCATAGCGGGCTCTGAGCTTTTCGTCGGTCTTTATCCTTTCGCGGAAAGTCTCCGCGTCGTATTTTGTAAAGAAAAGATTCGGATGCTGCATGGCGATCCCTCCCAACTGATCCATTCCATATTAACAAAAGGGACGATAACTGTCAATCGCAAAAAGAAAAAACCGGCGGAGCTGTGAAGCTCAGCCGGTTATGAAAGGGAAGCTTACGCCTGGAACATGATGAGCAGGAAGCCCGCGGCGACTGCGGAGCCTATAACGCCCGCAACGTTCGGACCCATCGCGTGCATGAGCAGGAAGTTGGTGGGGTTGTACTTTCTGCCTTCGTTCTGCGCCACTCTCGCCGCCATGGGCACCGCGGAAACACCCGCCGCGCCGATGAGGGGATTGATCTTACCTTTTGTGACGATATAAAGAATCTTACCGATGAGAACGCCGCCGGCGGTGGAGAAGATGAACGCCGTAAGGCCGAGCACCACGATCTTGATGGTCTTCCACTGGATGAAGTCCGCGCCGTTCGCCGTCGCGCCTACACAAACGCCGAGCATGATGGTCACGATGTTCATCAGCGCGTTCTGCGCGGTGTCGGAAAGACGTTCGGTCACGCCGCATTCCTTGAAGAGGTTGCCGAGCATGAACATACCGAGAAGCGGTACGACGGAGGGAAGAATGAACGCAACGAGCACCAAAACCACGATCGGGAAGATGATCTTTTCGGTCTTGGATACCTTGCGGAGCTGCTTCATCTCGACCTCGCGCTCCTTCTTGGTGGTGAGGAGCTTCATGATGGGAGGCTGGATGATCGGAATCAGCGCCATGTACGAATACGCAGCCAAAGCGATGGGAGCCAGCAGATGTGCCGCCAATTTCGAAGCGAGGAAGATAGCCGTGGGGCCGTCTGCGCCGCCGATGATGGCGATGGCAGACGCTTCCGCGGGCTCAAAGCCGAGCAGGGTGGCGGTGATGAACGCAACGTAGATACCGAGCTGCGCCGCCGCCCCGAGAATGAGGGAAACGGGGTTGGGCAGCAGAGGGCCGAAGGCGGTCATCGCGCCCACGCCCATGAAGATGAGACACGGGAAGATACTGGATTTTACGCCGACGTACAATATTCGCAATACGCCCGATTCATACCAGTGCGCGCCCTCTACGGCCACGGCGTCAAACGCGCCTAATTGACCGCCGGTCACGTCGAGCATGATGTCCGCGCCGGGCATATTGGCAAGCAGAATGCCGAACGCGATGGGCACGAGGAGCAGAGGCTCGAATTTGAATTTTATCGCTAATACGAGGAATACGAAAGCAACGCCGATCATCACGCCGTTCTGCCACGTGAGCGCGGCGAGACCGGAGCTTTCCCATATCCCTTTCAGAACTTCAAGTATAAGATCCATGGCTCCTCCTTATATGACCGCGAGTACCGCGTCGGTATCTACCACGGAGCCTTTGTTGACGAGAAGCTGCTTTACCGTACCGTCGGCGGGAGCTACGATCTCGTTTTCCATCTTCATGGCTTCGAGAATGAACATGACCTCGCCCGCTTTCACGGCGGAGCCTGCGGAAACGTTTACCTTGAGGATGTTGCCGGGCATCGGCGCCTTCACGGGAACACCGGCGGAGGGAG
>JAZLHN010000004.1:0-3766 GCA_045616815.1 Acutalibacteraceae bacterium | reverse complement strand
CAAAGCCTATTACGCGGCGTTCTGCAATGAATATGAGCTTGCCGACTCGCTTATCGGTGATATTGTAAATGATCTCGGAATACGTCCCGACGCGGAAATAAAATATTCCGGCGCGCTCGAAATGAGAAAGCGCGGCGATCTCATTTTCTTGCTCAACTTTACCGACGAGGATCAGACGGCGGAGCTCGATAATGATTACGTGAACGTTATGAACGGCGCATGGATGCTGAAAACGATCACGATCCGTCCCAGAGGCTACGTCGTGCTGAAAGAAAAAGAATGATAAAAAACGGATCGGGAATTCCTGTTTCCCGATCCGTTTAATATATATTACAGCTTTTCAAACAATGCTTCCGCTTTCTGCCTGACCGTGGCGGAAATATAGACGAGCGTCATCACCGTGAGAGCCTTCACGAGCTTTTCCTTTGCGCCGGGAAAAGCTTCTTTGTATTCGCAGGTGATCCTGTCGGCGGCTTCTCTTATCTCGTCGGCGTCGGATACGTTTCGCACGGTCACTTCATCCACGATCTTGCAGAGATAGGTATAAAGGGAGGCGTCGGGGATGATATCGTCGTTCCGGTTGTCGGCGTCGCCGTTAACGTAGCGGAGAAGAACGGCTATTTTTTCAAGCTGCATGGAGGAGCGGAGCATATTCAGAATAATGATTCTCGAGATCTGATATTCGCCGTAGCGCTTATCTACGGGATGCGCCACCCATCCGCGCTTTATCCAGTTTTGCACTGTGGTGGGCTCGATGCCCGTTAAGTCGCATGCCTGCGCGAGCGTAAGACCGCGCGTGACGGATATGAGCGGGGCGATGTTGGCAAAGCCGTAGGAAAGCTTTCCCTCTTCTATTTCAAGATTCGTGCCGGGCAGTATGGTCATAACGTTTTCTCCTTTGAATACAACGAAAGTTTATAAAAATTATATCACGGGTTCAGTTGACTGTCAAGAATACAATAAATATTATTTGACTTACAGAGAAAAATGAGATAAAATAACATAGATAATATATATGAAGGTCATAAAGCATGCTTGAATTTCTGCGAAGAACGTGGGCGCAGATCAATCTCGACGCCATTGACAATAATATAAATCAGATTCGCTCCGTTATGGCGCCGGAGGCGAAGCTCTGCGCCGTTGTCAAGGCCGATTGCTACGGTCACGGCTATGCCTACACCGCGCAGGAGATGTCTTCTGCGGGCGCCGACTGGTTCGCTGTATCCAACCTTGCGGAGGCTTTGCAGCTGAGGCGCGTAGGCATCACGAAGCCCGTGCTCATCCTCGGTTATACGCCGCCCGAAAAGGCGCGGGAGCTTGTTTTCAACGATATTTCCCAGTCGGTGTATTCTCCGGAATACGCCAAAGCGCTTTCCGACAACGCCGCCATGGCGGGCGTCAGGGTGAACGCTCATATTAAGATCGACACGGGCATGTCGCGGATCGGTTTCCGTTATCACGATTCGATCGACGATTATGAGAGCGTGCAGGAGGCTGCCGATATCTGTTCTCTTCCGGGGATCCGTCCCGAAGGTATATTCACGCATTTTTCGAGTGCCGATTGTGCCGACGGCGAGGTATTCACCCGCATCCAGTACGAACTGTTCCTGAACATGATCGCCCGTCTCAAAAGCATGGGGATAGAGTTTGAATACCGCCATTGCAGCAATTCCGCGGCGATCCTGCAATATCCGGAAATGAATCTCGATATGGCGCGTGCCGGCGTGATCCTGTACGGAGTATATCCGTCCGCCGCCGTGCCGCATAATATAAAGTTATTGCCCGTTATGGAACTGAAAACGGTCGTTTCCATGGTGAAGGACGTTCCGGCGGGCACGCCCGTAAGCTACGGCAGGATCTTTACGAGCGAACGCGATATGCGCATAGCCACCGTTCCCATCGGCTATGCCGACGGATACCCGAGACGGCTTTCCAATAAAATGGATATGCTCGTGAACGGAAAACGCGCCCATGTGCTGGGAAACGTATGTATGGATCAGACGATGCTCGACGTCACCGGGATCGACGGTGTGAAGGAAGGCAAACAGGTCACTGTGTTCGGCGCGGATAACGGCGCGTATATCAGCGTGGACGAGATCGCCGCCAATGCGGGACTGATCAATTACGAGGTGCTCTGTTCTCTGAGCAGACGCGTACCGCGTGTTTATATCAAAAACAATGAGATCATCGAAACTACCGACTATATGCTGTAAGGAGGAACTATAAATGGCAAAACGGTATAAAATCATTCTTTCCGTACTTCTCGTCGTACTCGTTGCCGTGGCGGCGGTGGTGGTATCGGGTGTGTTCGATATCAATAAAAGACTGGAAAACGGTACTCCCGGGATCGACACCGAAAACGGCGAGTACACCGACGTATATAAAATCGACACCTCCGCGGCGCTTCCCCTGATGAAGACCGGCTTCGAAAACGTATTCTTCACCATGACGAAGCAGGGCGACGTTAAGTTTTACGAGGCGTCGAACGGTACTTTCACCGAGATAGAGGAGTCCGGAAATTTCGAGACCTCCGCCGAGTGCTCCGGTCAGACGCTTCCCGCCGTCATCCATTATCTGGAGCGTGACGGAAAGACCGAGGGCTACGGACTTTTCACCAACCTCATGTATCCCGACGTGCTTCTTTACGATTATGCGTTTTTCAAAATGACGGAGCTCCCCGCGTCGGCTGCCGATTCTCACGGAACGATGCTTCTGATGCTCGACGTGGACAACGAGCGTTTCTATAACGATGAAAAGATCTACAGCGAGATATTCAGCCTTTACGCCGATCATACGACGAAGCATTTCCTTTCGGAAGAGCAGCGCATCATTGATATCAACGCGCGTCTCAGAACTGACTACAAGATGTTTACCGACGATATCCTTCCCGAAGAGCCGGACGACAGAGTTCTGTTCTTCTCCGCGAGAAACTACGTCGAGTTTGACGAGAGCGACAAATGCGATATCTTCACGAGCGGCGGTTCCTATACGAACGTAGACAACATCGTTTATTTAGAAGACGTCGCCACGCTGAATTTCTGGAAAAACGACGGCAGGATCCTTTATTTCCGTGAAAACGAAGAAGAGGATGAAAACGGCGATATTACGTTCGTGCTCAATGCTTCCGACGGCAATGAATCGGAGACCGTTGAGACCTTTACCGGTGATCCCGATGTCGATTATATCATCAGCGGACATTATATGCTCGACCGCCTCACCGGAGAGATATACGATATCCTGACCGGAGAAACACGTGCTCTTGCGTTTGAAAATTACGATATCTATTTTGCTCCCGATATGTTCACGATCAGCGACAACGGCAGATTCTGCGTTATCCGCGGTACGCTCGAAGGCAAAGCCGCCTGCGGTATCGCCGATCTCGAAACGGATCGTATCATCGTTTATTCGGACGATATTTTCGGTTATATCGCAAACGTTCAGGCGCTCAACGACGGCACGGTGATCCTTTCGGTCGCCAACGGCGAAAGCGGTACGGCGTTTTATCAGCTCACCGCCGCGCTGGCATAAAAAGTAATGCGGAATTCGGATTTCGGAATTGAAATAAATTCAAGAAGGAGGCACGCTGAAATTTCAGCGTGTCTTTTTTTATGTGACGAAGCGTTATATTTTTGTTTGAAGCACCGGCAAACAAGTCACCGCGTAGGGGCCGCGGTCTCGCCACGGGCACAGCCCTGCTCGGTCGGTTCGGCGGCTCTGACAGTCCACCGGACTGTCATTCAGTACCGCCTCACCCCGGCGTGCCCGC
>JAZLHN010000003.1:0-10321 GCA_045616815.1 Acutalibacteraceae bacterium | reverse complement strand
CGATATCCTCGTTTATACCTACATCACCAGTTCTGCCGGTCACGTCGCGATCTACGGCGGCGGAAACGTCATGTATCACGGTCGTTTCGGTGTGGCAAAGGTCACGAAGACCACCGACCGTGCCTATAACTGGACTCCCGGCTACTGGGGTTACATACGGCCGGATTTTTCCGGAAAAGCCTCCTCGTCCGCATCGGGACTTACCTTCCGCGTGAATGAGCTTACAAATATCCGATCCGGTGCTTCCACCGATTACAAGATCGTTGCCTCCGCTTCGGCAGGAAGCACAATAACAGTAGATCAGATCACCGCCGACAACTGGGGCTGTATCACAACGGGAAATTCCACGTCGTGGATATGCCTCAATTGGAGTCAGTTCGTTTCCGGTACCTTCATGACCGCAAACATCGCAAATCTCCGTTCCTCTCCCTCGATCTCCGGCACGATCATCGACACGATCCCAAAAGGTACTTCACTGAACGTCACGAAAGTGAACGGCGGAAGCACCAATCCAAACTGGGGCTACGTCACCTACGAAGGCAAGAGCGGTTGGCTCTGCCTGCTTCACGGCGCGGACAAGGAAGCCGAGGTCAATTGGACGATGGTGGACATTTCCCAGTGGAACGCCCCGACCGCTCTTGATTGGTCGAAACTTAAAGCAGCCGGCGTGAACGCCGTGATCATCCGCATCGGCGGACGCTATGTTGCCAGCAAAGCTCTTTATAACGACGATACGTTTAATACGCACTATAAAGCAGCCAAAGCGGCGGGAATGCACGTAGGTGTATATTTCTTCAGTTACGCCCTCTCCGAAGCGCAGGCACGAGAAGAAGCGCAGAGGACCATCGACCTTCTGAAAAAGAATAACTGCGCCCTCGATATGCCCGTGTTTATCGACATTGAAGATTATTCCGAATCCAACGGTACGGATCATCAACATGCAAGAGCCGGTAAGACCGTTTGCACAACGGTGGTCAACACCTTCTGCAGTGAGATAGAAGCGGCAGGCTATTACCCCGGCATCTATTGCAGCAAGGCCTTCGCGGAAGACCTGATCGACTCCTCGGCGTTCAACAACCGTGCGGTATGGATCGCACAGTACGGCGTGACCCAGTGCGGCTATACCGGCAACTACGATATATGGCAATATACCCGTTACGGCTCGATCAGCGGCTCGAACGGCTACATCGACCTGAACCACTGCTATACCGATTTTCCCGCTCTCATCGAAGAGCGTAAAAACTCCGTTTACGGCGAGCACAAAGCGGATGCTTGGAAAACGGTGACGGCGGCGACTTGTTCCGAGCCAGGCCAAAAACAGCAAGTCTGCAAAGATTGCGGCATCGTACTCGCGACCGAAGAGATACAATCGTCATCCCATACCTCGAGCGAGACCTGTATCTATCTGCTCGATACCTCTCTCAAAACGGGAGACGAGATCACATCGACCGTCAAGAATCGCCTGCATTATACATCCGACAAAGATTTCGACAGCATGATGTATATGTCCGCATGGGAGACGCAGGGCGGCACAAAGCTCACCTACTGCACGAAATGCAATAAGGTACTCACCGCCGAATACTCCTACCCCTCCTGCAAACATGAAAAGACAAAAGACAAAACCACGGCAGCGACCTGCTCTGCGGAAGGGAAGCAGGAAACGACGTGCGAAAAATGCGGAAAGACGCTGTATTCGGCGATCATTGCCCGCAAAGCCCACACGGAGGGCAAGAAAACGTACGACCGCCGTTCCTGCACTGAACCGGGAACGTGCACAACGTTTTGTTCCGTTTGCGGAAAAGAATACAAAACCTCCGTTATCGTTCCCAGTCAGCATGAGCCCGGTGAATGGAAGACCGAATCGAAGCTCACTTGTATCACGGACGGGAAATACACATCGACCTGCACGGTTTGCGGCGAAGAACTGATAAGAACGGTAACGCATCCGGGACTCGGTAACGTTGACGGAACTGAAGGGATCGGCGCCTCTGATGCGCGCATAGCGCTCAGAGCCTCCGTAGGGCTGGAAGAACTCAGCGAGACTGCCGCTGCGGCCGCCGACGTAGACGCAAACGGCAAAGTGGACTCCGCCGACGCAAGACTTCTCCTCCGCCTCGCGGTAGGTCTGGAAAAACAGGAAGAACTGTTAAAAAAATATTACAATGCCTGAACGATAAATGCAAATGAAGACCGATAAACCGTACGCCGTCTTTCTCGACGTGGATGGCACTCTCGCGGGGAACACTCTCCGCTTCAGCCCACGCAACGTAAACGCCATAACCAAAGCCCGGGCCGCCGGACATTTCGTCTTTGTAAACACAGGCAGAGCCCTCGGAAACATTCCGAAAGAGCTGTTCGATGCTATGAAGGTCTGCGACGGCTTTATCGCCGGAAGCGGAACGTATCTTGAATGGAACGGCGAAACTTTTTCCGACGTCTGCCTGGACCGGAGCCTGCTGCGGGAGCTCTGTGAATATCTGCTTCCCCGCAAGGATCTGTGGGCGGTGTTTGAATGCAAAAAAAGCATTTTGGGTGTAAATTCCGTCCCGGAGGAATGGGGCGTAAAAAAATTCATCAGTTCGCCCGACGATCTCGACACGGTGTACGCCGATGAGAACGTGGAAGTCACGGCGGTAGGAAAAACGCCCCCCGACGATTTCATCGAACGCTTCGGCGAAAGGATGCGGATCATCGTCATGCGCGATTTCGCGGACTGCATCCCGAACGGCTGCAGCAAAGCGAACGGCATGAAAAAGGTGCTGAACGCGCTGAACATCCCGGTCGAAAGAAGCATCGCCATGGGCGACAGCGAAAACGATCTCGATATGCTTTCCGCCGCTGGGATCTCCGTAGCTGTGGCAAACGCCGCGCCGAAGGTGCTCGAAACCGCCGATATGGTCACTGATTCCAACGTAAACGACGGCGTGGCAAAAGCGCTCGAAAAGCTTCTCGGGATCTGACTATACTCATATTACCATTTCAAAAATGATCCAAAAGGAGTGATATACATGTTTGAAGATATCGAACTCGACAACGGCGAAAAGCTCTGGCTGTTCGGAAGACTGTTACATTTTCTGAAGCTTCTCTTCAAGCTTATTTTCTGATAACCGAAAAGCCAAAACGACCGGATCTTCCGGTCGTTTTTCTTTTTGCGCACAAAAATTATTTTATGAGCAACAGCATCGTATTTTCTTCCACCGTTTCACTTGTCAGTTCATTGAATTCTTTTATCCGCTGTGCGGAGCACCGGTTTTCTCGGGCGATATCCCAGATTTTTTCGCCGGAATGCGCATAGTAAAGAATGATTTTTTCCTCACAGTGCTTTTCCTCCGCAGTGTTTTCCAAATCAAGCTCGGTGATCGGGGACAGTTCCGTCGTTCTGACGCAGCAGCCCCTCGTTTCAAAACGCAGCGTATAGTCGATCCTGCCGTTGTTGAGCGATGCGGCAGCGATGTGCGCCGAGACGGCAATAAAGGATTCACCGCCCGCCTCGATGTCCGTATCCTCGTCGAAATTGCACGTCCGGCTGATCATGGAAACGTTTCCGTCGCCGCCCGCAACAAGGAAATTGACCCCAACCGATCCGTTAATATGCAGACTGCCGTTGCACGTCATCACGCTGCACACCGGCGTATCCGCAAAAAAGGCCGTGATGCCGCTGGCCGTATCATCGTAGCATTCTGCATCGGAAGTCACCTGAAAACGTTTTTCCGCCGGAATGAATGCGGTGACGAGCCGTGCCGGCGTTCTTTTTACGGAGACCTCTCCCCTTACGGAATAAACGTCGTCCGGTAAAAGGAGCTCGTTTTTTTTCACGCAGACCGCTTTTCCCTGCGCAGTAATGAATACCTGAGCCGTTTTTCCGTCCTCATTCACGGCGATGCGTGCATATACGGCATCGGCGAACACTCTGCATTCGCCGTCCTCCTCCGCACCGGGCAATCCGGCGATCTCAGTGAACGGAACGCTGAACGAGGCTTCGGGCGTAAGAGAACCTTTTTCGGTAACGAACCGCGCCGATAACTCGCAGCAGCCCTTGAGCATGACTTTGTTTTTTATGCACCGTATTTCGATAAAATCAAGTGTTTGCGACGTATACAGGGCTCCGCTGATCTTACCTTCGACAGAAGGGAGATCGATATTTTCGGAAAACGACAGTCCGAAATCCTTTACGGCAACAGCATCGTAATACGCGACGTTTTCATAGCGTACTTCGGCGTCCGGTGCGTCGGTACCGGATAGGACGGTCAATTCATTTTTCCGGATACACGTGAGTTTCACGGAGACGGAAGCTCTTATTTCACATTTTCTCGGCGCGGCAACACGATGCTCGACCGAGGTAACGTTCTGTGTTACGAAGCATACGTCTTCATTGAGTACGGGCAATCCCGAAAACATCCGCGTATATTTCACGAGCGACGTAAATATATGTATCTTCTTTTCCGAATCAAGGTAGATAAGCCTTACGTCCGCCTTTCCCGCGGTGCTCACCTTGTCCCCCGAAACGGTGACGTCCTCCGTGCCCGCCGTCACCGAGCATTTGAGCACCTTGTTGATTTCGGGATAATAGTCGGGCAGGATGGCCTCGCATTCGATCAGCTGTTCCTTCGCATCCGTGCATATCACCGATGCGCCTTTCAGAGAAACGTATTCATTCTGCATTTTTTTCACAACTCCTTTTGCTTTGTCGTTACATCCTATGCACTGTCCGGACAAAATATTCTCCCGTGTTTGTAAGTTTTCAACATATCGGCTACGCTCCGGAAACACTTTGCATATAAAATGCATAAACATTGAATATTCTGCATATTTTTTCAATTTTACCCCTTGACTTTTTATAAAAGGGCTCGTATAATTTGTGCATAATCTTAACAACGAAGAGGTAACGAAAATGGTCAATAAAGAAAAAATCAAAAAAGTAGTTCTTGCGTATTCCGGCGGTCTGGATACCTCCATCATCATCCCGTGGCTCAAAGAAAATTATAACAACTGCGAGATCATCGCCCTTTCCGGCAACGTTGGCCAGGCGGACGAGCTCGAAGGACTGGAAGAAAAGGCTCTCAAGACCGGCGCTTCCAAGCTCTACGTTCTCGATCTCACCGACGAATACGTTGACGATTATATCATCCCCAGCATGAAGGCCGGCGCCGTTTATGAAGATTACCTTCTCGGGACCTCTCACGCCCGTCCCTGCATCGCCAAAGGTCTCGTTGAGATCGCTCTCAAGGAAGGCGCCGACGCTATCTGCCACGGCTGCACCGGCAAGGGCAACGATCAGGTACGTTTCGAGCTCGCCATCAAGCATTTCGCTCCCAATATGCCCATTATCGCTCCGTGGCGTGAGTGGGAGATCAAGAGCCGCGACGAAGAGATCGACTACGCCGAAGCACACAACGTACCTCTCAAGATAAACAGAGAGACCAACTACTCCAAGGATAAGAACCTGTGGCATCTTTCCCACGAAGGTCTCGACCTCGAAGATACCGGCAACGAGCCGCAGTATGAGAAGAAGGGCTTCCTCGAGATGGGCGTTTCTCCCATCGACGCTCCCGACGCTCCCACCTACGTGACCATCGACTTCGACAAGGGCTGCCCCGTAGCTCTCGACGGCGAAAAGATGAGCGCCAAAAATATCATCCTCAAACTCAACGAGCTGGGCGGCGCGAACGGCATCGGCATCATCGATATCGTGGAAAACCGTCTCGTCGGCATGAAGTGCCGCGGCGTTTACGAGACCCCCGGCGGAACGATCCTTTACAAAGCGCACGAGACTCTCGAAAGCATCTGCCTCGATAAGCTCACCCTTCACGAGAAACAGCGTCTTTCCATCACCTTTGCGGAGCTCGTTTACAACGGCCAGTGGTTCACTCCCCTGCGCGAAGCCCTCTCCGCTTTCGTAGACAAGACCCAGGAGAAGGTCACCGGCAAGGTAAAGCTCAAGCTCTACAAGGGCAACATCATCAAGGCCGGTGTTTGGAGCGACTATTCGCTCTACAGCGAGGAGATCGCGACCTTCGGCGAGAGCGACTACGACCAGAAGGATTCTGCGGGCTTCATCAATCTCTACGGTCTTCCCATCAAGGTCCAGGCCATGGTAGACGGCAAAAAATAATACATAAAGATTTCAGAAATGCCGTTTTGTCCGCGAAAGGGCAGAACGGCTTTCTCTTTACGAGGTAACGATATGAATAAAATGTGGGCGGGAAGAACGAGCGGCGAAACGAACAAGATCGCCGATGATTTCAATTCTTCCATCAGCTTTGACAGCAAAATGTACGCGCAGGATATCAAAGGCAGTATGGCGCACGCGATGATGCTGGCAAACGTCGGGATCATCACCGAAGACGAAGCGGATACGCTGATAAACGGACTGCAGTGCATCCTCGACGATATAAACAGCGGCGCACTCGCCATCGACATGACCGCCGAGGATATCCATATGT
Source organism: Acutalibacteraceae bacterium (assembly GCA_045616815.1). Taxonomy (GTDB): domain Bacteria; phylum Bacillota; class Clostridia; order Oscillospirales; family Acutalibacteraceae; genus RUG806. The sequence goes on along the minus strand of JAZLHN010000003.1, from coordinate 3,878 downwards.
TCGTGGAGCAGGTGCTCACCGAGCGTCTCGGCGACGTGGGAAAAAAGCTCCACACCGCCAGAAGCAGAAACGACCAGGTGGCGCTCGATCTGCGGGTGTATCTGCGCGATGAACTCGACCTGATAAAAGAAAAAGTGACCGCTCTCGTTTCGGAGATCGCCGACAAGGCGGAAGAATACAAAGCCGCCATCATGCCCGGCTATACGCATTTACAGCGCGCGCAGCCCATCACCTTCGGACATCAGCTCATGGCGTACGCGATGATGCTGCTGAGAGATATCGACCGTCTTTCCGACTGCAGGAAGCGCATGAACGTCTCCCCCATCGGCTCCTGCGCTTTAGCGGGCACGACCTACGCGACCGACAGACGCTTCGAGGCGGAAAAGCTCGGGTTTGACTCCATTTGTCTTAACTCCCTTGACGGCGTTTCCGACCGTGATTTTGCCGCGGAGCTGATGAGCGATATCGCTCTCATCATGATGCATCTCTCCCGCTTTTCCGAGGAGATCATCCTCTGGTCGAGCTGGGAATTCAAGTTCATCGAGCTTTCGGACGACTTTACCACCGGCTCCTCCATCATGCCGCAGAAAAAGAATCCCGACATGGCGGAGCTTGTCAGAGGCAAGACCGGACGCGTTTACGGCGATCTTCTCTCGCTTCTCACGGTGCTCAAAGGTGTTCCGCTCGCATACAATAAGGATATGCAGGAGGACAAAGAAAGCGTATTCGACGCGTGCGACACCGTAAAAATGTGTCTTGACGTTTTCTGCGGCATGATCGCGGGAATGAACGTGCTCACCGACAATATGCTCACCGCCGCCAAAAAGGGCTTTATCAACGCCACCGACCTTGCCGACTATCTCGTAAAGAAAGGGATGCCCTTCCGCAGCGCCTACAAAATTTCCGGTCAGCTCGTGGCGAAGTGCATCGCCGAGGGCAAAGTGCTCGAAACGCTCACGCTTGAAGAATATCAAGCAGCCAGCGAACTCATCGAAGAGGACGTTTACGCCGCCATCGACCTGAAGACCTGCGTGGAAACGCGCATCAGCGAGGGCGGAACGAGCATCGGAAGCGTGGAAAAACAGATCACGTACGTTAAAAATATAATAGAGCGGTAAATTGTTGTTTAGCGGTCTAAAGTACGCACCGCGAAGCATTAAAACTCAGCTAACGGCAGCCTTTTGGTGCTTCGCACTTGAGAACCCCTTGATAGGGTTCTCAAACTCTCCTGATCTTTTGTGAGCATAAAGGATTCCGCTCTCTGCGGAGAGCGTCTTAAGGCTCCGCCTTAAGAATCCGCCGCCTTTGAAAAGGCGGGCGAAACTTTTTATTGCTTCGCACCGCATTTACGCTGCTAAACATAAATTTATCTTTTTTCTGAAAATCAAAATAATACGGAGGATTGCGACCTATGGATTTAAAAGGAAAAAGCTTCTTAAAGCTGCTGGATCTTACCCCGGAGGAGATTGGGGGACTGCTGGATCTTGCGGCGGAACTGAAATTCAAAAAAAAGCACGGCATCCCGCACAGACTCTGCGAGGGCAAAAACGTTGCGCTGATCTTTGAAAAAACGAGCACGCGTACCCGCTGTTCCTTTGAGGTGGCTGCCGCCGACCTCGGTATGCACCCCGTGTATCTCGATCCCAAGAGCTCGCAGATCGGCAAAAAAGAGAGCATTCCCGACACCGCGCGCGTATTAGGCAGGATGTTTGACGGCATCGAATACCGCGGCTTCGGTCAGGAGATCGTGGAAGACCTCGCGAAATACTCCGGCGTGCCCGTATTCAACGGACTCACGAACGAATTTCACCCCACACAGATCCTTGCCGACTTCCTCACCATCCGCGAGCATTTCGGTGAATTAAAGGGCAAAAAGCTCGTTTACATGGGCGACGCCCGCTACAACATGGGCAATTCCCTCATGGTGGGCTGCGCGAAAATGGGCATGAAATTCGTTGCCTGCGCGCCGAAAAAATATTTCCCGGATGCAAAACTCATTGAGGAATGTAAAGCCATCGCCGAAGAAACGGGCGCCGAGCTTGCGTTCATCGAAGAACCTGCTCAAGCCGTAAAAGGCGCCGACGTGCTCTACACCGACGTATGGGTATCCATGGGTGAGCCGGACGAGGTATGGGCAGAACGCATAAACGATCTGCTCCCCTACCGCATCACGAAAGAGCTGATGGATATCGCCGGAGAGCAGTGCCGCTTCATGCACTGTCTGCCCGCCTTCCACGACCTCAAAACGACGGTCGGGAAAGAAATTTTCGACAAGTTCGGGCTTGACTGCATGGAGGTCACCGACGAGGTATTCGAGAGCGACAAGTCCATCGTATTCGACGAAGCCGAAAACCGTATGCACACGATCAAAGCCGTCATGGCGGCATATCTCGCGTAAAAAAAACAAAAAATTAACCATCAAAAAACGGGGGTACCCCTGAAAAGTGTACCTCGGTCATTTTTTTACGGGACTTTTTTCAGTCTCTTTTATTCGTCAAAGAACGAGAGAAGCTCGCCGCAATCTTCTTCTTTCGTCGCAAAGGACGTAACGATCCGGATCACCCACTCGTCGCCTTCGTCCGTCCACTTTTCGCAGCCGAATTTTTCGCATACGGCTTCGGCTTTTTCTTTCGGCAGACGGATAAAGATCTGGTTGGTCTTCGAACCGCCCGCAAAAGCGACGCCCTTCTGCGCCAAGCCGCTTCGGATCATATCGGCGGTGCGGCAGGTATTTTCCGCAAGCTTCAGAAAAAGTCCGTCGGTGAAAAGCGCCTCGAACTGCGCTCCCACGGCAAAGCCCTTGGCGAGCATCGCGCCTCTGTTTTTGATATGATAACGGAAGTATTCCGCTTTTGCCGGGGCGGGAACAACGACCGCCTCACCGTACAGCAGGCCGTTTTTCGTGCCGCCGGCATAGAACACGTCGCAGACCTGTCCTATGAATTTCGCGTCGAAATCCGTTTCGGCACACTGCAGGGCAACGGCTAACCGCGCGCCGTCCATGAACAGCAGCAGACCGTATTTATCGCAGACCTCGCGGAGAGCGAGCAGTTCGGCCTTTGTATACACCGTGCCGGTCTCGGTCGCGTCGGAGATATACACCATGGCGGGCTTCATCATGTGCTCGTCCCCATGAAGCAGGAACGCCTTTTCCACGTCCGCGGCGCATAATTTGCCGTCGTGGTTCGGGCAGGTATACACCTTATGGCCGCTCCCCTCCACGGCGGCAGTCTCATGAACGTTGATATGCGCGGTATCGCACGCGATCACGCCCTCATAAGGACGGAGAAAATAGGAAATGACCGTCATATTGGTCTGCGTACCGCCCGCAATGAAATGAACGTCGGCCTCCGGCGTGCCGAAGAATTCTCTTATAAGCTCTTTTGCGTGCAGGCAGTGTTTATCCTCGCCGTAGCCGATATTCTGCTCGCGGCACACCTTTTGGAGCGCTTCCATGATCTCGGGGGCAGCACCCTCGCTGTAATCGTTTCTGAACATTTTTTCTCCTTTGTAAAACTACGGGAGCATAAAACGCCCCCGCAGTTCATTTTTTTATTTTTTAATTTTCTTCTTCCGCTGCGGCGGCATTGACCTCTTCCGCTTTTTCCGCACGGCGCTCGTTAAGCTCTTTATACATTCTGTCGCGCGTTTCCTTGTCGATATTGTACCACGCGATCGGGATCATGCTCGTGAGTACGAGGAAGGATACCATGATGGTGCACATCGCGAAGATCATGCGCTGTGCCTTTTCATTCTGCGGCTGTCCCTTCGGATAAGCGTCCTGGTCGAAGCCGATCCACTTTTTATACAGCGGCAGCAGGATGCCGTTGATCCTCGACGGGATCTTGGTGATGATCGTACCCGCGACGGAAAGCATG
>JAZLHN010000002.1:0-8532 GCA_045616815.1 Acutalibacteraceae bacterium | reverse complement strand
CTCCGTTTGCGATCCATTGGAGCTTTTCGGCGTGTTTCGCCGTGACGCTTATTGTCTCCGCTTCCTCGTCGGCGGTGAGAGAAATAACGGTCGGGTAGTCGCCCTCGCCCACGAAATCGTTGCCGAGCTCGGGACGGGCTCTTCTGCCTACAGCGAAAAACTCGCCGTTCTCCATGCAGTGCTTCACGTTTTCCTCGCTGAACCCCGGAAGAATGAAATCCATGAACGAGGTGTCGATGCGGTCGAGCACGTGCGCGTCACTGTTCGCAAAGCCCCATACGTTTCTTCTTCCGCGGGGAAGCACGTACTTCAAAAGCTCATCCCAAAGGATACGGTCGGCGCGGGTGCAGGAGTCGATCTCGTTGAACACCTCCATGCCGAGGCAAGAAGCGTAGTCGTTGAAAATATTGCCGAACAGACGCACGTTTTCGGGCTTTTTAGCGACGGAAAAATCTTTCGACGATTCGATCCAGTCGCCCGGATGGTTGATAACGGAAATACCGCCCGCCTTGTGGACGTTTTTTACGGCGTATTCGAAGCCGTTTTCTTTTCCGCAGTCGTTCTGCCCGAAGCCGCAGAAATAGCCGTTGACGTGGCTTTTGGAGAGTGTGAGCATGTTGAGCTCGATCCCGCCGGGCAGGCACTGCATCCCGCGCTTCTTCGTACGTGTTTCCGACGGATAGTCTCCGCCCTTGATCTCTGCAAATTCCCGGTCGGTGAGCTTCGTCACCTTTTTGCCGATGAGTGTCTGATAGCGGTAGAGCGGCAGATGCGCGGGCTCCTCGTTCCAGTATTTGCCGATCACACCGTGGTCGGCGAAGCCGAGGATATCGAAATCACGGTCGTAAAAGCCCCGGATCATCACGTTGTAATCCTCGCTCGCGTCGCTGACGGTGGAGTGGGCGTGGAGATTCGTTTTGTAATGGTTTTCGTCGTCGGAGAGCAGCGCGGCGACGTTTTTATACGGATTTATTATCATATTTCTTCCCCCGAAACAAAATTTTTTCAGTCGTACAGCCTTTCATAGTCGGGCAGCGCCTCCCATTCGGGCGTGGACGTGAGCATTTCGGCGATGGTATCGCACACGTTCAGAAACGCTTTTCCTTTGCCGTGGGCGTATCCGCTGTCGAGCGTTATATCTTCGCACGTAACGGTTTTTTCTTCGTTCCCGTTTCTTACCGTCAGAATGATCGTGCGCGAAGGAGAGCTCATCATCCCCTCGCAGGGATCGTATTCGTCGGGATAGCTTTCGATATCGAGCCCTGTAAGCAGGTCCTTCATTTTTTCAAAGGCCGCTTCGTCGGGGCGGTAATAAGTAACGTAGTTCTCCGGATGCGTCGCGTCGGTCGTTTTGACGAGCTTTCCTGTTAAGCTGTCGTAGGAGCTGATACCGTAGCAGCCCCAGGTGAGAGAAAACGAAAAACCGGTGTTTTCCCCGTCGAGCCAGCCGAGAGAAACGAGCTCATTCAACGTCGCTTCCGGTATATCGCTTATGTCACCGTCGGACAGCTTACGCAGAGAATAGACACCGGTGTGTCCCGGATAGCTTTCTTCGATCCCGTCGTGCAGGAGCTTTATCCGGTCGCCGCTCGAAAGACCGTTCAGCAGTTTTTTGCTTTTCGTGCAGTCGGTCATCACGATGGGGGAGCCGTTTTCGTCGATCCAGAGCACCTCGCCGTTTTTGGCGACGAGGGCGCGTCCTTCCGAAAAAGTCGGCCGGATATGGCCGAAGCGGATAAAATACACCGCGGCAAGTATGAGAAGGAGCGCCGCGATCACGGACATAATAATAAGGATGCGTTTTTTCATTTTGTTTCCCTCCGTTTTTATTTCTATGATAACAGACGTTTTCGGAGTGTCAGCCGTTGCAATAATATAAAAAATAGTATATAATTTCCTCAAAAAAGGGGAGAATGATATGTTCAGAGAAATGGTGAGAAAAAAGCAGGCGCTTACGGAAGAGAAATGCGTTGAAATACTGAAAAACGAGCCGCGCGGCGTATTGTCCGTGCTCGGTGACGACGGTTATCCTTACGGGATGCCGATGAATCATTACTACTGCGAAGAGGACGGTCATATCTATTTTCACGGCCGCAAAACGGGACACAAGATCGATGCGCTGAAAAACTGCGATAAGGCGTCCTTCTGCGTTTACGATCAAGGCTTCCGCCGCGAGGGCGAATGGGCGCTGAATATAAGCAGCGTGATCGTTTTCGGAAAGATACGTTTCGTAGAAGATCACGAAAAAGCCATGGAGATCAGCCGCCGGCTCAGCTATAAGTATACGCAGGACGCGGAATATATTGAAAAGGAGATCGTTTCCGCGGGGCCCGGCACGCTCTGTTTAGAACTCATCCCGGAGCATATCACGGGCAAGCTCGTGAATGAATCGTGAATCACTCTAAGGAGTTTATCATTTCAATGAGGCCGATAAGGTAATCTTTCGCCTTTTTATTCGGTCGTATCGTACCGCCGCACAGGTCGTTGTGAGAGCCTGAGTACGTTTCAAAAACGTAGTAATGCCCTTTTTCGAGCTTGTAGGCAGCGATTTTTCTCGACGGGCAGGTATGCAGGAAGGTCTTTTCTTCCTGCAGAGGGCCGTATTCCGAGATCGTGTTTACGAGGCCGTCGTTGGGCTGCCAGTCTTTGCCGAGCCTCATGCCGCCGGGGGTCGTCGTGTTGACCCGACCGAGAATATCCGCAAGGAGCATGAAGAAATAATCGGTCACCTTCCCGTCGGGCACGTGGCAGTTTTTTTTGAAGCTCGCCTTCGTCGTGCAGCACGGGACCGTGAAATAATATACGTTCTTTACGGCGCGGATGGACTTGTTGAGCTGCACCGAATTGTCCGGCACCATATCGAAAAGTCCCGTGTCCGGGTCGGGTGTTTTTCCGTCGGTAAGCTCTTCGAAAAAGCCCGCCAGCTTTTCCGCTCCTTTGCAGAACGGATCGAATTTATACAGCGGAAAATATTTTCTCAGATATACCACGGTATCCTCGATCGCCTGCTTCGCCGTGATCAGTGTCGTTCCGTTATACGCGCCCGCGATCCCGGTGATCGAATGGAGCCAATCGCCTTTGCCGCCGGTAAAAAGCGGAGAGATACTGCCGTCGGCGGTCGTTTTTCGCTCCTCTTCGCTTCCCCCGTCGAGAAGCGTCGCGAAAAGCGCGGAGGTGGGGCCTCCGAACGAGTGGCAGATGATGTTCAGCTTATGGATGCCGTCCCATTCTTTCAGGAGCGCCCGCCCCGTATAGTCCTCGCCGAAACGGGGGTGATGATATTTTTCCGCGTGTGCCGCGCCGTAATCCACCACGGTGCCGGTGAGCTGGGCGTAAAGCTCGCAGGCTCTGTCCCACGCGCTGCCCATCGGGGAAACGTCCGCCGCCGCAAAGGGAACGCCGCTTTCGGTAAAGGACTTTATATAGCTTTCGCCGGTAAAAAATCCCCAGTAGGGAAGTGCTTTATAGGCTTTTTTATACTGTCCCCAGCTCCAGAATCCGGAGACGAAAACGAAGGGATATCCGCTCAGGAAGGTCTCTTTTTTTATTTCCGCCTTTTTGGCGGGCGCGTCGTAGGGAATACACTCTGCCGTCTTCAGAAGTACCTTCATGCCGAATGCAAAAGCGCGGTTGAGCTTGTCCATTTTTTTCTTCCTTTTCCCGTGATTTGTGCATATTATATATTTTTATGCCCTGCATGTCAAATCACTTGTAAAAACAAAACGGATATGCTACACTTTTTATCAGAATTCTTTTCCCGAGGTGAACAAAAATGACGATCACGAAAAAGATTGACGGCGCTACGGTCGAGCTGTTTGCGCAGGGCAGACTCGATACGAACACCGCTCCCGTACTCGAAAACGCGATAAACGGATCGCTTGACGGCACGTCCGTTCTCGTACTTGATTTCTCCGGCCTTGAATACGTTTCTTCAGCGGGGCTCCGCGTGCTTCTTTCCGCACAGAAGGCCATGAAGGAAAAAGGCAAAATGATCCTTCGCAGCGTATGCGAGGACGTTATGGACGTTTTGGCCATTACGGGTTTTGCCGAAATACTGACGATAGAATGAAAAAGAACTATTCGGTATCAGGTGCTGAAAGGATAAACTATGGAAACGCTGAAATTTGACATTACGAAAAAATACGGCGCGTTCAAAATGCTGAATGCCACCAACGGCGGTCCCTGGCATAAGCGCCACGCCTCCGATCAGAACGCAAGCAATTTCGAGGATTACAGGGCGGCGCGTATTCCCTACGCGCGCAATCACGATTCCGCCGTCTGCGGTGTTTACGGCGGCCCGTATTCGCACGATATCACCCGCATTTTTCCCGATTTCTCCGCGGATGAGAACGATCCCGCGTCCTACGATTTCGCGTGTACGGACGAGGCCATCCTCGTCTGCCTCGAAGCGGGCACGAAAACGTTTTTCCGCCTCGGTCAGACCATCGAGCATCAGATAAAGAAGCACGGTACGATCCCGCCCGCCGATTTCGGCAAATGGGCGCGCATCTGCGAGCATATCATCCGCCATTACACCGAGGGATGGGCGGACGGCTGTCATCACGATATGCCCTACTGGGAGATCTGGAACGAGCCCGACCTCGACGGCGACGATTCCGACAATAAACGCTGCTGGGGCGGCACGAAGCTTCAGTTTTTCGAGCTCTATGAGATCACCGCGAAGCACCTTAAGGCGTGCTTCCCGCAGTTGAAGATCGGCGGCCCCGCTCTCGCGGGCAGAGAGGACTGGGCGGAGGATTTCCTTGCTTATATGAAAGAGAAAAACGTTCCCATCGACTTTTTTTCATGGCATATTTACGGCAAGTGCCCCGAAGACCTTGCCGAAAAAGCGGAACGCATAAGAGCCATGCTCGATAAATACGGCTATCAAAACGCCGAAAGCATCCTCAATGAATGGAATTACAACGACGGCTGGGGCGGCAGGGACTATCTGCGCTCCATCGGTGTCATTCACGGCATGAAGGGCGCGGCGTTCACGATGGCGTGCATCAGCCTCGCGCAGGCCTCGAGCATCGACATGCTCATGTACTACGATACCCGCCCGTCGGTGTTCTGCGGCGCGTTTGATATGTACACCTACGAGCGTTTGAAGGGCTATTATCCGCTTCTGTGGTACGGCATGTTTTACAATCTGAAAAACGAAATAAGAGCCGAAAACGGCATCGAAAACGTCTATTCTCTCTGCGGTGAGGATGAAGACGGAAAACTCACCGCCGTGTTCACCTATTATACGAACGACGACAGCGCCCGCGATAAGTCCTTTGCCGCCGACTTCGGCCGAAAGGGCAGCTTTGAAGTGTATCTTTTGGATGCTTCTTCCGACGGCGCGTTCCGCGGCACCACCGACGACCTCACCTTCACCATGCGGGCGAACACCTGCATCATGATAAAAGAAAAGTGATATGAAAAAATTTACCGATGCCTGTATCCAGGAACAGAACGGAAACAAGACCTTTTGTTACCGTTCGTCTTTTTCCGTATTTGAAGAAACCCTCGAAAATGGGTTGCTTGTGAACGCCGGCTGCAATACCGCCGGCTATCCTCTCAACGTATTGAGCAACTTCCCGTCGCGCAATCACGCTTCCGATTTCTCCGAGCCGTTCGTTTTCAATGTTGAACTCGACGGCGAAACGATTTGCCGGAAGCTGTCTTACGTTGATTTTTTCCGCGAGGAAAAAGAAGGCATTCTGCATACCGTCCTTACGCTCGACAGCGGTGTTAGCCCCGTGCGCCTGTATGAGCACATGCTGCTCGACGGTACGGCGATGATGAGCCGTTGGCTCGAGATCGAAAATCGGTCTGCCTCTCCCGTTTCCCTGAACCGTCTCGTTCTGCACGGGGGCGTCATCGAAAAATACGATCTCGGCGACGTTGATTGGTGCCGTCGTCCCGATGAAAAAGCCGTTTATTCTTTAGGTTATTTCGATTGCGACGAATGGGGCGGCGAGGACGCGTTCGACTGGCACGCTCTGAAAAACGAAACGCAGGTCATAGACTGCCGCTTCGGCGCGTCCCGCTTCCGTCATCCGCTGCTCTTCATAAAGAACGACATGAGCGGCGATACGTATTTCGTGCAGCTCGGCTGGAGCGCGGGCTGCCGTTTCACCGTGAAAAACGACGCGAAAGAAAACCGGAACGGTATTAAACTGTCCTATACTGCCGAAATAACGGGCTACAAGCCTCTCACGGTCATTCGCCCCGGCGAAAAATTCGTTACGCCCGAGGTATATTTCGGCGCGGTGCACGGCGGCCTCGACGAAGCCGTCAACGAGATGCACTCGCATACCCGGAAATCCGTTCTCTGCCGTCCCGAAGCCGACGGCGGCGCGCTTAAAATCGGTGCCGGCATGGGCGCGGAGCACGATATGAGTGTGGAAACGAGCAAGGCTTTTATAAAACAGATGGCTCAGATGGGCGCCGAGGTGTTTATCGTGGATGCCGGCTGGGTGTGTCCTCCCGGCAAAGAGACCGAATGGCATCCGTATAACGGGCTGAACGTTCCCGATAAAGACCGCTATCCCGGAAACGCTTTTGCGGAGCTTCGGGAATTCTGCCGTGAAAACGGCATGAAATTCGGGTTGTGGTGCGAGATGGAACGTCTCGGAAGCAAAAGCGGCGTTATAGACGCGCATCCCGACTGGCTTATCACCGATATCGCCGGAAATAAGACCGGCGTGATCGACCTCACCGTTCCCGAAGCGGCTGAATGGGTCGAAAACGAGTTAGGACGCATCATCACCGAATATAAGCTCGACCTTCTGCGCGTGGACTACAACGTTTCGGGAAATGAAGCGTTCGGTTTCCGCGATGTGGGAACGGGAAAAGAGGAATGCCTTTCTCTGCGCCATTACGAAAAGGTGTATGAGATTTACGGCAGACTCAAAAAGAAATTCCCGGACGTTATTTTTGAGAACTGCGCCGGAGGCGGCGGGCGTACCGACCTCGGCATGATGCGCGCTTTCAACCATACGTGGGTGACTGATAATCAGAAAATGCCGCGGAGCGTGATGATAACGAACGGCATGACCATGGCGCTGCCTCCCGAAAGGGTGGATCGCCTTTTCGCCGGTATGGGCTGCCATACGATCGGCGATTTGAAGGCGCACATGCGCAATACGATGCTCACACACATGAGCCTGAACGTGATCGCTCCCGCCTCGGCTCTTCCCAATGCCGAAGCGATGGAGTTTATCCGTCACTCAACGGAAATATACAGAGGTTTTATCCGTCCGTTCCTGCCCGAAGCGAAGGTCTTCCACCATACGCCTACGATGCGCGACGTTGAAAAACAGGGTGCCTGTGTGCTGGAGGTCGCTTCACCGGACGGCGGAAAAGCGGCGATCGCGGCTTTTTCACTGAACGTTCCGTCAAAATACAATGGATACGAGTTTGAAGATAAACGTTCCGTCACGGTCGTTCCCCTCGGCGTTCGCGCCGATAAGAGCTATACCGTCACACTCGATAATACGGGCGAACGATATGAGGAAAGCGGCGTCAGACTCTTGCGCCACGGCATAAACGTAATGCTTCCCTCAACGCTGTCCTCGGAGCTTATACTGATAGAAGAAAGGAAAGAACCGGATGAAAACCGTTGACTATACGCAGTACGTCGATATCTATATCGGTACGATAGGCCATCTTCTGCAGGCGACCTCGCCCGCGGTGCAGTCCCCGCACGGCATGGTCGTTGCGCGTCCCGTCTTCCGTCCCGGCATGACTGACGTTTACAATTCCGATAAGATATTCGGCTTTACAGCGGGCAGTGTTGCATTGATGCCCGTTCTGTCCGATAAAAGGCCCGATTTCTTCGCCGACGCGAGCGCTTTCGATCATGATTTCGAAACGGCGCATCCCGACTGCCACGAGATATATTTAGAAGATATCAACGTGAACGAACGCCATACCGCGATGAAGAATACCGGCGCTTACGAATTCGTTTTCGCCGACAAGGCGGAGAAGTATTCCGTCGCCATATCCTGCCCCGGCTGTTCCGAACACAAAACGGAAAACGGAAGATTGTATTTCGCTTCTCCGGCGGGTGCAGGCGGCAAAGCGATGATCTATACCGTTTTTGACGTGAAAAACGCGGAGATCAAGGACTATTCCGACGGTTCGAACAAGGTTTTCGTGCTTTCGTACGATACGGATAAAATCTATCTTCCGTTTGCTATGTGCGCCACCTCGTTCGACGACCTCGACGCCTCCTTTGAAAAGGACGCAAACGGAAAAAGCTTCGACGATATAAGAAACGAGTGCAAAGCGGCGTGGAACGCCGTGCTCGGCAAGGTGCGCGTAACGGGCGGCGACGAGCGTATGAAGAGAGTATTCTATACGGCGCTTTACCGTTCCGTGTGCCGTATGCAGGACTATTCCGTTAACGGAAAATACTACGGCTTCGACGGCAAAGTACACGACTGCGAGGGGCACGGCTATTATATCAACGACGGGATATGGGATACCTACCGCGGTATGCATCCCTTACAGCTTCTCCTTCACGCGGAGGTACACCGC
>JAZLHN010000001.1:0-11350 GCA_045616815.1 Acutalibacteraceae bacterium | reverse complement strand
GTTTTTGACCGTGAAGTTATGAGCACTGTCATAAGAAAGGCAGGGCTTCGCGTCATAAGCTGCCTGCGACGACTGATCTCTGCCCTCGGTGACCGTGTAGCCGTTGCCGCGGAAAACAATGTTCTCAAAAGAAATTCCGTTAACTCCGCTTACCTTTATCAGTGTTTCAAGACTGCCGCCCCACAACGTCAGCGTTTCGGGATCTTCTCCCGCTTCGGGAATATAGTAAAGCGTTCCGTCCGCCTTGTCAAAGTACCATTCGTGCGTTTCATTGAGCGCCTCAAACACGTTTTCAAGGAAAAATCTGTCGTTTTCCCTGATGCTCATCGACGTGCTTTTGGTGAACTCCATAAGCCCCGTTTTGGCGTCGTAGCTCTTGACGGGGAGCAGCTCGTCCTTCCACCAGTGGAGCATTCGGACGACCACGGAATCGGGATTTCTGAACTCGGGCATATCCGCGGGATCGACGGTCATGGCCGTATAGGCAAGGAAAATTTCGTTATTCTTTATGTCCTCCGGGTCGCTCTGACAGTAGTCATTCTCGATCCCGGCGGGATAGAGATAACCGCTTTCGGGCCAGCGGGTGATCTTCAGCGTTGTTTCCTCATTGAACAGCGTGCGGATGTCCGCGTCCGTTCCGACGTTCTTCTTAAACGCCTTAACGCCGTTGACGGTGCATTCCTCAAAGCCCGTGTAAGGGGTGCCCGCGGTAAAGACGACCTTTTCGCCGTCATACGCTTTATAGGTGACGTTCGCCTTATCCTCCGCGGTAAATTCCACGGTATCGTCAAAGGTATACGCGCCCTCCCGGAAATATACGGTCACGTCTCCCGTCAGGCTCTTTGCCTTCTCTTTTGCAGCCGAAACGGTCGCTAAAGGCGCGTCGATCGCACCGGAAGCCTCGTCCGGGCCCTCCGGGGAAACGTAAAGCTCATTTTCCGCCGCAAAAGCCGGAAAAGCGAACAGCGGAACGGCAAGCAAAAAGCAGATCAGAAACGAAAGAAATTTTTTCATAATGCTTCCTCCTTAAAAGCCGACGTCGAATTCGGCATAATCGAGCTTCACGGGCATAACACCGAGGTTGGTGATCTCCACCTGCCGAATATTGGCGGAACGATCGTTTACGGTAACGCTGAATTCATAGACTCTCGTGCCGTCGGGCATATACGGAAGTCCGCCGCCGAGATCACTTTCCTCGCCGCCCGTGATCTCGGTCTCACCGACGAACGCGCACGCTTCGCCGCCGCACGTTACGGTAATTTTGTCCGGATTTATCTCCCGATCGAAGCCGAGAATAAGTTTTATCTTACTGCCCTCGGGGATGACGCCCGTTTCAATGGGCAGAGGATACGTCCGACGGCAGAAAAGATTCTTTCCGAGCGGATGATAAGGCTCATAGCCCTGAGGCGCAATATCCTGATAGGTAACGACGTGACGGCGGGAGGATTTCAGGACCTCGTCCACGCTGCCGAACGATTTGAAAACGATATCGGAGCGCTTGCTCTCGGGCGAAGTTTTCATGTAGTTGAACAGATAGATGCCGTCCGCGCCCGCGGTGAGATACTGCGCCATATAGCCGTTCACGATCTCGGGTGTGGCGCCGCTGAAATCATTCTGCTGATTGACAAGCGTTTCGATACCGGCGTAAATTTCGAGGCCGGGGAGTTCCGTTTTCCAATTATTGATCGGCATGGCGCTGTCGCAGGTCGCCCAGCGGGGCGTGACGGTGATCGAATCCACGAGCTTTTCCGCCGCCCACGCTTTCGCGTCGAAGCCGAACACCTTCGCCTGCTCGATATCGCGGGGCAGACGCGCGCTGATCAGAATATCGTGTCCCCACTTTTCCTCCGCTTTTCCGACGACCGCGTTCACGTCCCGCATGAAGCCGTTCATGATCCCGACGATCTCGTCGTTGTCGGCGTGCAGATAATCGAAGCAGTAGATCTCCCGCATCCAGTCAAGCTCCAGGCCGTACACGTCGTAGCGCAGGAGCTGTTCCTCGATATAATCGAGCATGAGCCGCCTTACCTCGGGCACGGCGTAATTCAGACAGATGTGATAATAGCCGTACTCATCGCCGATCATCCAGCCGTTGTCCCGCGCCGTGTAAAAGAGCTCGCCTCGCAGGAAGGAGGTCTCCGCGTCGGGCTCGTGGCAGTCGTTCATCCTTATGCTGATCCACGGGTTCATGCCCTCCTCGCGGCACTTATCAAACCAGATCTCAAACAGGTCGATATCGTATTTATAATAAATATCGTGGCAGCACTGCCAGAAGGAATTGTCCACGGGCTTGCCGTCCTGTTCCGTTTGCAGATACAGATCGCCGCGGAACGAGAAAACGTCGGAGGGAACGTTGGAGGACTGACAGCAGATATTGAACATCAGGTCGGTAATATCCGTACCCGCGTACCATTCCACGTATTCGTTCAGAGCCTCTTTTGTGACCTCACCGTTCCGGCACAGGTCGTTGAGCCAGCCGTTCCAATGGTCGCCGTCGAGATTGGCGATGAAGCGTTCCTTATCCGAAACCGCCTCAAGACCGTTCAGTACAACGGTCTTATCCTTATATTGCACTTCGTAAGCCTCCTTTTTTTCAAACGCGCCGAAGGTAAAAAGAATGTTATACACGGCGAACGCAAGGATCGCCAGCACGCCGACGCAGCCCGCCGGAAGCAGTTTTTTGCCGGATGCTTTGGCAAAGACAAGCAGGAAGCCCGTAAAGAACAGTACGGGGACGACCGCCGTGATCCTTGCCGCGAGATCGGCTTTTCCGGCGTCGAAAAGTACGTTGTTGACAAGAAAAGTTGAGCCCGCGAACACCGCGGTGAACGCGGCGGCGCTTATCAGTCCGCTGATGATCGGCTTTTTCCTGTTTTTCGCTTTCGCGATAAGGAAACCGAACGCGCCCGCCGAAACAGCGAGCATCACCATGCTCACGCCGTACTGCCACACGATCCACGCCGGGAAGCTGTACAGAAACAGCGCCGTACCGCCCATGGCGATCAGAAAAAATATCAAAGCTGCCGTCATAGTTATATCCTCCTTTTTCAGCTATCGGAATATGTATATAAAAGCAAAGGCTCCAGTTCCACATTCGAGGTATTGTCCTCCATGATCGCTTCCCCGAGATACCGCAGAGTGACCGTATAATTTCTGCCGTGATCGCGGAGGAAACGATTATTCCGCAAGATCAGTTTTCCGTGCACGGGCGCTGAGGAGGTCTTATCCAGCACCACCGGCTCATAGCGGATCACGTCGTCACTGAAAGAAGAGTATCTTGCGGCGCAGTTTTCGACCGTATTGTTTTCAAAGGTGATCGTTCCGCTGCGGCCGGACTCGAACCAGAAATTCGCGTCATCCGCCACGCACAAAGCCGCCGCACCCATATTGCGGAACGTATTGCCCCGGATCACGACGTCTTTTCTCGTCGTACAGAGAATGGCTCTGGATGGAATGCATTCAAACACGTTGTTTTCGACCGTAAGCGACGCCGTGCGTGTAACGTTTTCGATCACGTCGTTCGGCGCGGGAACGCGGTCGGGCAGAGCATCGACCGTGATGAGCACGTCCGTCGGGCTGACTTTTTCCGCCGCAAGCACCGTCGCTTCCCCATAGGGCAGGAGCGTATTCCCGCAAACGTATTCGATCTTATCGCCCGGCGCGTAGGCTTCAAAGCCCCACGACTCCGGATGGGAATATCTTACCAATATCGTATGCGTGTTTTCATCGACTTTTATTATTTTCAGGTGCGTGCCGTGAATATTGATGATATCGTCGTGGGCGCCCTTAGCCTTGCAGTTGACAACCTTTACGTCGCCGGAGCAGCCCGAAAAATGGAAGAAATCCGCGTCCGAAACGATCGTTCTTCCCTCCTTCGGCGTGCAGTCGAGCCCGTTGTACAGAAGATTGCGGCTGTTCTGCGCTAAAATGCCGAAGCCGTTCATCGACAGGATCCTTAAATTTTCCAGCGTTACGTCCGAGCAGCGGTCGATGGCGCCGCCGGTCTGCACACGCCGTATGGAACGGGTCTGCGCGACCGTTCCGACGGGGATATGACGGCTTTTATCACGGAAACGCAGGCGAAGTACGCCTTTGGCGATCTCCGTCAGTTCCTCGATATCGGGCACGCCGCCGTCCTCGTCCCCTTCGCCGCACAGCATATCGTCGATCAGCTCCGTTTTCGGATCGAAGGCGTTCGTCAGCACGCCGTCGCCTTTATACGGGATCTCCCAATAGGGCTCGCCGCTTTTATCGTTTTCACCGCGCCAAAACAGCATATTACCGTCCGTTCTGTATAAAAACTCATCGTTTATACGGATATCTGCCGTTCCGGGGGCGCTGTCGGTCACGGTGAACTCGCTCATGGTGGGGCGGTAATGGTCGAAAACGATATTTTTCATAACGATATTCCGGCACCGGCAGAAAAGGAAGGGCGTCATTTTTCCGCGGAGCATGACGACCGCGCCGTTTCCGTCGATCGTGATATCGCTTTTTTCATCAAGATAGATCGCGCAGAATCTTTCGCCGTCCGGATTTTCGTGCTGTTTTGCCGTATTGCTGAAAAAGAAGCCTTTCAGATGAAAGCCGTCCTCCGGCGCGACCTCGTATATTTTATTTTCCAGGGTGATATTATCGCCGTTTCGGGCGTTTCTGAATATTTCGGATAATTCATTCATAACGTTTTCTCAGTTCGTTTCGTTTTTTCGGTCAGTCTTCCGCTTCGGGCATCATCGTCATTCTGAGTTTTGTACAGCCGTAAGGGATCAGCAACGTTTCTTCAGCCGCCGAAACGGGAACGCGTGATTCCGGCAGCTTCGCGCAAACGGTATCGTAGCCGTCCTCATAGCCCCAGTTTATTTTGCAGAGGGAAGTTTTCAGCGTGACGGGCGGCCTCTTTTCGGAGAACGGGATATCACCCGCGCCGTTGTATTCTGCGGCAAGCTCCTTCCCGGCGAAGGCGTAATTCCAGTCGCTTTCCGGATACAGCTCATAATCGCAGTAGGGATATTTTCTCACCACGTCGTTTTTCTCATATTCCTTCATGACGTCACGATGCTTGATCGGAAGTGCGAAAACGAGACTGCCGCATTTCGCGGATTGAAGATCACCGGGATACTTTTCAAAGGTCGGTGAAACGGTGAAGGACACAGTGAAACGCTTTTTGTCGCCGCGAACAAACGAAAACGTGAGATCGTCCGCTTTTTCACCGTCCACGGTAAGATTTTCCGCAAACGACGGGACTCTTATTTTCAGCGTGAAGCTCTTATCCGCTTCCACGGTATAGACGAGCTTATTTTCAAAGGGATATTCGGTATTGAGCGTTATGCGGATATCGCCCGTATCGAGCCGGCACGGTACTGGGACGGCGTTCACTACGGTATCACCGCTATGCATAAACGCCGAAAGCGCGAATTTCGGCCAGCCCTGATTGAAATTCGCCGTGCAGCAACCGAAATTCGGCTCCAGACCGAATAGATGCGCTTCGCTGCCGTTGGTGCGGAAGATCGCTTTTCCGGGGAAACGCACGCAGGCGATCTGATTATTCATCTGATCGTACTGATGCGTCCACATATCCTCGCTGATCGTGGCGGGCAGAGCGTTGAACGCGAGCACCTCCAGGCGCTCCGCCCATTTTGCATCACCCGTGTAAGCGTAGAGCAGCTCATAGGAATACATCTGCTCCACGACCGAGCAGAGCTCCGTACCCTGAATGGGCGAACGCCCCGAAAGACACTCGTCACCCGTAAAGGTCTCCACTGCGGTGCCGTTGTATTCTTTCAGTATATTGTAAAGCTTCTCCGCCGCGTCGGAATACTTCTCGCCGAGGATATCACAGCTCACGGCCTCGTATTTGAACATCATGCCGAGATTGACGATATGCGTTTCATACGTCCAGCGGTTCAATGGTCTTTTCCATTGCTCGGTGAAAGAAGCATAGTCCGTACCCTGCTCCCGCACGATCGAGGCAAGCTCTTTCAGCCACGGCTCTTTATACCTCGTATAGGTAAAATCAACGGCAAGGAATATCTCGAACCAGCGGGCTTTGCCCCAGTTAAAAAGCTTTATCGCACCGCTTTGCAGCAACTCGTAATAGTTTTTCAGCGTCCTGTATATCACTTCGGGGATACGCTCGTCCTTGGAGCATTCATAGTACACGGTAAGCACCTTGGTAATAAGCTCGACCGCCCACGTATCATACTCCGCGCGTTCGTCCTCTTTGCACGGGCAGAGCCATCCGTCCGCACACTGCCGCTCAAGGATCGCGTCGATATATTTTTTCGCACGGGCGATCATATCCTCATCTTCGAGAAGATATGCGAGCGGGATGAAACCGTCGAGCCAGTAAGGAACTCTTTCCCAGCCTTCCCTCTCGCCACCGATCCATGCGCTGTCGCGGATATCCGGCCAGATCTTATCGAGATTACCGCTCAAGCCCTTTGCCTGAATTTCAAGCTGACGGCGAAGCCAGCCGGCCGGTTTCAGTTCATCGGACGTATAAAAATTCCATTTCTTCATACTGAACACCTCTTACGTTAAAAATACAGGATATCGAAAAGGCGCAGCAGCAAATACTTTTCGCCGCAGCGCCTTTTTTTAAGATCAATATTATCAAAGGCCGCAGAGGATGCGTCCCTCGGTAGCAAAGGGGTTTTCGATGGTGATGCGTCCTTCAAAGGCATCCCCCACGCCGCTGTACAGATCCGCGAGTCCGTCCGCTCTCGGGAGAATACCGGTCGTAAAAACACAATCGGCAAGGCGCGGGACCTTCGGTGTGCAGGCCGGATAGCAGGATTTCGTGCCGATGATCTGCGGCTCCGTGACCGTTCCGGAGACGGGATCGAGCAGAAAGGCGGTGTTGACGTACACCGAAAGAGATTCGCCGTCGGGCGCAGTGTCGTTGTAGCTCATGTGACCGATGATACCGATCTTTCCGCTCTCCAGACGGTAAGCCTGATTGACGCCGCCCCATTCGCCGCAGCCGATAAGACCGTTCAGATACGGTGCCGACGCGATCACGTCCGCATCAAGCTCTTCGAGGCTGTTTATGACCGTAAAACCGATCTGTGCCTGCGCGCCGTCGGCAAAGGTGCCGTAGTTCGGGCGGGAAAACACACCGATCCTGCCGTCTGCCAGTTCGATGAGCCGGATATCCTTCATGCCGTCGGGCCCGGTGGTGAAATACGTCATGCGGGTCTCGTCGCCGCGGAAAAAGTATCCGTAATACGTATCGAGCTCTCCGCGCGTTTTACGGACGTGCGTGCCGCCCAACACGAGCTCGCCTCCGATGCGCTGCACGAACGGATCTTCCAGCTGATACGTCATACTGCCCGGTACAACGGTATAGATATCCTTCCCCGTTTCGACAAACAGCCGGACGTGTGAATTCGTCCACTCATCGGGCTTTTCCACCCGGCCGTATATATATTTTTTTCCGTCAACGCCCGTGAACGGGAGCGAGCAGTTGTAAACGTCCCAGCCTTCCGTTCCGATAAAGGTCAGAAGCGCGCTGTCGAATATATGCTTTTCCCGCTCGAATTTTTCTTTTTTCTGTTTGATCGTCATAACTCTGCCGCCTTTACGGAAATGCTGTAAAAACTGCTGTCTGCGTTCAGCAAACGATGAAATGGCCGACCGGTTTATTGCAGACGATATAGGTGTATCTCTCCATCGCCATGCAATAGCCGTGCGAATGATTGAATCCGCCGTGGTCGGAGGACATGATGATGAGCCAGTCTTCCGCAGCGTAGGTCGGTCTTGCCTTGATCGCCTCAACGATCTGCTGTGCGAGCTCATCCTCAAACGCGAAGGCGTTCATATAGACTTCGTTGTCCGGATGATATCCCGCGGCGTGACCGCATTCGTCCGTGCTCTCATAAAGCGCGAAGATGAAATCGGAGCAATCCGCATTCTGCAGATCGCTGACGGTGAGCTGCGTAACGGCGGCGTCGGTATTCTTATAGCCTTCCGCGTACGCTCCGCCGGCGGCATACTGCTCCGCGATCACGTAATTCGCGTCGTAACCGGCGGCCTTGCAGCTCGCGACCTCACTGCCCAAAGTCGTTTCAAGATAGCCGCCCCATGCGGAATAGAAAGACGTTTTGTCCGCAAGCTCGTCGTCGATCAGCGATTTTATCAGCGTGGGATACTTATCGTCTTTCTCATAATCGTTCCAGAGCACGCCGGTCTTATAGTAAAGCTCGCCGGTAAGCATACTCGTCCAGCCGGGAGCGCTGTCGGTCGCCTGGATGTTGTAATACGGGAAGTTGATGCCGCCCGCATAGCTCAGATAAGCGTGTCCGCCGTCGCCGAGGACGGAATTGATCGCGCTCGTTTCATGCGTATCAAGAGCAACGAACGTATCGGCTCTCACGCCGTCGAAACCGATGAAAACGGCTTTCTTTACGGTCTTGCCTTCGGGAAGTGCCGAAGAAAAATGGTTTTCGATGATGTCGTGGACTTCTTTTGCGCCGATCGCGGTCACAGTCGAATTTTCATAAACGTCGATGCTGTTGAGACGTTTGAAGTAATCGGCGGTGGTATCGGTGTAATAGCTGCCCGAGATCATATAGGAAAGCGTTACGATCCCGACGATTATACGGGTAAGAATAGCGATCATAAGATAAATCTCCCATTTTCGTAATATTTTTTAATATCTTACTACAATTTGAACGCACTTGCAAGACTCTTTCGTCACAGAACCTTTTTTTCACTCAGCAGATCGGGCCCTTGGGAGCTCCGTCTTTCACGGATACGATACCGTTGAAGACGCCCACGTAAGCCGTGCCGTTCGGGCCGATCGTGATCGGGCCGTAGCTGTTGTTCCAGTTGATCCCGTTGCCGGTGTGCACTTTGAATACCGTTTCGCCGGTGCGGAAGTCGATGGCTGTGAAATACCACGCGACGGTAAGAGCGGGGATCTTTTTGTCATACTCTCTCGTATACAGATAAACGAGTCCCGTTTTTGTGGAAAGCTTGGGTACGACCGTGCAGGAGGCTTCCTCCGATCTCCACGCAACGAAAGCGCCGTCGCAGTTTTCGTTCATGTCGATCCTCCATACGCCCTGTTCGCTGCTCGGATCCAACGTAAGGAACGCCGCGCCGTTTTCGGAATAGTTGTTTTCCACGATGAAGGAACGCCCGTAAGCGATCAGAGAGTTTTCACTTACGCTCTTTCCCTTTGTAAAGCACGGGACCTCGGCAAGGATCTTTCCGCTTTCTCTTTCATAGACGACCACGTTGATCTGCTCATCCGCATTATCCGTAATGGCAACTAAATGGGCAATGCTGCCGTCCGCTCTCGTGCAGTCCAGAAGCGTGGGGGTCGTGCCGCTGCCCTGATTGATCGCACCGGGCTTGAGAGTGGTACCGCGGTCGTATTCCGTTCTCCACGTGTAGGCGGGAGCACCGTCTTCTCCGATCTCGAATCTGTACATGGCATGGTCGGATACGATATAGATTCCGTCGTTGCAGACCGCAAGCGTATTCTGTATCTCCTCACCGTTGTCAAGGCCCGTAAGCTCTTTTATGTTGAGGACGTACACCTTTTCTTTGCCCGTCATGGAATTGAGCGCGTTTTCGATGTAACCGACCTCGCCCGGTCTCGTTACGAACCATACGTTTCCGTCGTAGTCAGGGATGGCGTCCGTAATGTAGGAGCCCTTCGGAAGACTGCCCATCACGTCCCATTCGCAGTCGATCTTCCATTCCGGCTTTCCGCTTGACTCGTCAACCCGGAAGACCTGGATCACGTTGTCGGAGTTGCCGATGATCGGTCTGTCGCCGGCTAAAAGGTGACAGTAGGCGCCGCCGCTCGTATCTTCGGAGATCTTGCTGAACTGGAAGGACTTGATCGCATCGACCGTTGAGGCTCTCTGCGGAAGTCTCGTTTCACACAGGATCTCAAGGGTATCGGGATCCATAAGGAGAAGACGGAAGCCGACGACGTTGCCGCTTATGCACATAAGTCTTCCCTGCGAATCAAACATGGTCGTGGCGCACAGACCGCCGAACACGTTCATGGATCTTGAATCGACGACGGTATTTTTCCCGGTGGGGGCGTCAAAATCATAAGTGCCCGTATTGTAGGAGTTTGAATGCATACCGTTCTGTCCCTCGGCGGCAAGATAGGGATGCCGGAACTGAACGGCGGCACCGTCCGTAAGAGGCTCGCAGACGTACTCTTCGTTCACGTCTAAATACTCGGGACAGGCAAAATGGAATATGCTCTTTGCAATATGCCCGCCGGGGCTTGTAAAGAACATGACGCACGCCGTAAGGAATGTAAAGATCTTCATGAAAAATGCGTTCATAATCCACCTCATGTATTTATTTTTAGACATCCTTGATGATTATATCATTTTCTTTCCCGGTTTTCAATCCGTATCGGTCAGAAAAATGCCGTCTTTGTTTTTTCGCCTTGTCGTTTGCTTCGTCTTCCTTTCGGTAGCGCAAATCTCCCTCAACGTTATCGTTTTTCATCGCAGGAATTATTGACAACGTATTTTTATGAAATATTATTTTCACAGAGCCAAAGAAGGCTCGGATTTCTGCCGCCCCCCACTGCGGCGAAGGAGATCAAAGGGGAAACGAATAAGAAAAACCGTCCGATCCGCGTCGAATTTTCGCGCTTCGGAACAAAAAAGGAGACTGTTATGCTTTTTATACGGCGTTTTTTAGCTCTTATTCTTGCGATCGTCGGTTCGCTCGGCTTTGATTTTTCCGCAGCTGAGCTGAATTTCGACAACGCGATCGTTTCGGAAAAAAGAGACTACCGATTCGACAACGACCGTCTGCTCATCGGCGGCTACAACTTCGATATGGCGCACAATGACGACACTCACGTGGCCTACGTGAAGGAGGCGGGGATCGATTTCCTCGTCACGTCCGTCAACGACGAATTCCTCGACCGCTGTGATAAGGCGGGCGTGGGCGTCATCACCACCGGCTACAATCTGCCCTTCTACGTGATGCAGGGCGATACTACTCCGTGGCAGACCTTCGATTACGGCACGTATAAGGATCACGATTGTCTCTGGGGCGACAATCTGATGGACGAGCCTTTCGACTGCATGTTCGGTGAGCTCGGACAGACCGTTGCCCATTATTATGAAAACGCTCCGGGAAAGATCCCGCTTATCAATCTTTTCCCCATCTACGCCGGCGGTCATCAGCTCGGTAATCCAGACACGGAGCCCATCCTTACCGATGAGCTGGATTATTTCGCCTTCGGTCAGAACGACACTTTGTCTATGAACCGGCTGGAGTACAGCTTCTACGGTCCGCTCAGCCGATCCTTTGGCCGTCTCAATGACTATACGGACAATGAAGTCGGCCGTTACGTCCGTCACGT